>JAEUIP010000150.1 GCA_016795075.1 Planctomycetaceae bacterium
TGGGTCGACTTCGCCACGCTGCCTGGCGCATCGAAGTGGAAGACGGATTTCGCACGGCACCGCTCCTCGGTCATCCGTCGCCAGCGGGAATTTCCCGTCCGTGCTTCACCGTCGCCGCGCAAGCCGTCCCGAATGAAATCAACGTAGATGTGGTCGCCATCGGTCGGCCAGTGTTGCTGGAAGTCGTCGAGGAACGTCGGCCAATCGGGCAGGATGTGGTACACCTCGAAGTAGCGAAGCGGAAATGAAAAGGCGTGATCAATCCCGACGAGGGTCGGAGGTCCATCGCGGAGTTCCGTCGCGAGCCACTCGGCGAGGCCACGACGTGTCCAGTGTTTCCGCGGACTTGGCGGCGGCGGAACTTCGGCCGGCGGCTGTGTGAGGGTCGCGGCATAAATGCACAAGCCGGGCAAACTGCAATTGGGCGTTCGCGCGCCGGAATAGTCGATCCCGAGATAGCGTTCAAATTGCGGCATGAGTGATCCGTTGGTCTTTAGGCAAGTCTGCGACCAGGATGCCAAACCGGTCGGTGACAGTCGCACGATTGGGGGTATCGAGCCCCAGGGACGAGTGTACCCTCGCTCTCTGCAACTCGCCATGGAGATTCGATTTGAAGCTGGTCTTCAATCCAGCGTGTGTCCTGTCTGTCCCCAGTTGGTTTCCGTGGTCTCTCAGGTGGCGGTTCTATCTTGGTTTCACCGACCGGTTCCAGATTTCCGAGAAAGTCTCAAGGCGACTTTTCGCGATATGCTCCCGCTCTGCAGTCAACTTAAGCCACGGGGTCGGATCGATCTGGTGCTCGTTCTTAAGAACATGACACAGTTCAGCACTTGAACGGCGGAGCCGTGCTCGCCCGAGCGTTTATGGTTATCGAACGCTGCAGCCGGCAGGATTGGAACGGCGTAGCCGTGGGAGCGTGTAGCCGACGGTGTTAACCGTCGGGTTAGGGGACAACCAATTTTCGATCAGCACCGAATGGGGCGAAAGGTCGATGGGAAATGGGGACACCCATGTGTGTCAGTGAGTCCTCCGTGTCCCCATTTGGTTTCCCGACACTTCGTCAAGATATGGCCGTGGACCTTGCTCAGTCGGTGGTTGCAACCGCCATAGGCATTGGTCAACTTTGTGTGGTCGAGGTCCAGCAAATAAAGAATGCCCCATCCAGACGATGGGCTCGATTTCGATTCCTTCGTTGTACTGGCCATTCACGGTGACCGTTCCAGCTTTACGTTACGATCGCGTAAGACAGTAAATGACTCGTCGGTCCGCTCGCAACGCTATGACGCATTTTTTCTGGTCAAAACAGGCCCGAATGGGCCGAAACAGCCTCTGCCGGTGTGCGCGAGCCACCGGTAAGAGTGACATCTCATCCAGAAAAGGCCTGACAGGCCGACACAAGTGCTGAGCATACACATCAAAAAATGCTTCACAGCGTTGGGTCCGCTCGCCGATGCGGCGTGATTATCCAAACAAACTCGCCGGGCCTGGAATGGGTGCCTGTTCGTCATCAACCCAGACCCGTTGGTCGGTATTGGTTTCTGCCTCGTATTGCTCGAGGGTACGTTAGGTTCTGGGACGGTACGCTATTTCGGTCGTAACCGTACCACTCCTGCTCGTTTACTTAATTACTTCTTACCGGCTGGTTTTGCTGGCGCTGTTTTCGCGGTCTTCTTTGGTTTTTTAGTCTTTTTGTCGTTCTTTTGACTGTTGTTTCCCTTACCCATGACGTTTACGTCCTTTTTTCGCGGTGATAGCAACGCCGTCCGATTTTTCTAAACCGAAAGAATCAAAACACGGCTCCGCCTCACTCTAACAGAAAGACGTCTGACCTGTAAGTGAGCCGGGACATGACCCTGGGGACACACGATGTGTCCCCACCGATCGGCATCGGAGAGCAATTTTACCAAAGCCGCGTCCAGCCTGATGGGTGGATCAGGGGGTGAATCCGCCGAGTTAAACTCCCGTTAATTGTTCGGTTGCTTGATGTAACTGCCAGCTCTCATGGTGGTTAGCGATTTCGGCTTGGTGGTTTCGTTATTGACGTTATTTTAGGCGCTTGAAATAGCTGCCTAGAACTGCATTTGCAATTTTAACTTCAGTGGGTTTTCTAATAGAGCAGGCGGCTGCACCTTCCAGTGCTTTCGCCTTGATTGTATCCCCAGTTGGTTTCCCAAGGTCACTCGCCGATCCCACGTTCGCGTGCAAGATGACCGATTCATGTGGACGAAGCACCACGAAAGTTTCAGCCACAACCACGACATCCTCGCGCTCGCCAGCCACAATCGCTGGAGCCGCGACATCAAACCAATTCCCTTCGGCCTGGCGGTCCGAAGCAAGGACACCGGAGCCCAAGTTCCAGTTGAAATCGCGATCACCAACGAAATCGACGTTCTTGTAGAACCGCGTGTGTCGCAGGGTTCCTGATTCAACTTCGTAGCACGGGCTGGGGCAAGCAGGGCCGGCTCGGGAAACATCGAACCTGGAGTCAAGATTCGGTGCGTTCCCAATCATTCTGGGAATATTGTGTGTCCCCAGTTGGTTTCCGTACCGGCTCGCGGGTTCTTTTATGCGCTGGTGCCGTCGCGCGGACCAACGCTGATCGTCCAAGGTTCACGAACCCCGCTTCGCGACGACGCGTCAGCCACGGTTATTTTTCTGAGAGGAGGACGCGGTCGCAAAATGGTGGGCGAAAAATGTTGGAGTCATCTGTTGGTCCACATGTTTCGACATCTTAGTTGTATGCCAATGGTCGGTGGCGATCCCTGGCAAACGACGGCTTTTGTCGATTGCGTTTCCCAAGGTCCTGGGCACGTTCAGAGCCATGTCGCTTCGATTCCGCGGCTTCGAATCAGCGTCATCTGGCGTTTGTCTTGCAATTGGTTCTTCCTGCTAATACCCGCGCCAGCGGCTTACGCTTCTTTGGCACAACCACTTTGCGACGAGCAATCACAAAGTCAACAGTGTGGCGGCGATGTAGGAGCAGAACCTATTCATGAGAACGATCGCTTTCGCGTCGGACCAATCAACCAGGCTGTGCTTGGATGGCTGTGATCGCGACTGTGTTGACGATGTCGGCCACGGTACAACCACGAGACAAGTCATTCACAGGACGATTGAGTCCTTGCAGGATCGGGCCAATGGCCAACGCCCCTGCAGAGCGTTGAACCGCTTTGTATGTATTGTTGCCTGTATTGAGATCCGGAAAGATGAGAACCGTCGCATGGCCAGCTGTCTTACTCTCAGGGAGCTTCGTAGCGGCCACCGCGGGATCGATTGCGGCGTCGTATTGGATTGGCCCCTCGATCGGTAAATCAGGCCTCAGCGTTCGGACCAACTGCGTGGCTTCGCGCACTCGATTGACATCCTCGCCGCTACCGCTCTGACCAGTGGAATACGAAAGCATCGCAATTCTAGGTTCGATTCCAAATGCCACGGCGGTTTGAGCACTGCGAATTGCAATCTCGGCAAGTTGTTGGGAATCTGGGTTAGGAATGACTGCACAATCTCCGAATACCAAGACCCCGGAGTGCATGCACATCAAAAAGACACTGCTAACCGAACGAACACCAGGTTGGGTCCGGATCACTTCAAATGCTGGTCGAATGGTATCTGACGTCGCGTGAATGGCTCCACTAACCATCCCGTCAGCCAATCGATTATGGACCAACATCGTGCCAAAATAGTTCACCTCGAGCATCCGATCCAATGCCGCATCTTGCGTGATGCCTTTGGAACGCCGCAGCTCATAGTACTTCTCCGCAAATTCGTATCGAAGATGGCTCGTTCGAGGATCGATGATCTCAACTCCATCGCTTGGCAAGTTCACTCCGGCATGGAGAGCGGCCGAGGCGATTTGGCCTGGATCACCCAACAGAATCAAGTCAACAGCGTTGCGTCGTCGCAGGATGTCGACCGCTTGCAGAATGCGAGGTTCACTCCCTTCGGGCAACACGATCTTGACCCGTTTGGCTCGTGCGCGTTCGATGAGCGAGTACTCAAAAAGAAGGGGAGTTACGCGTTTCGGACTCGGTGCTTTCAATCGGCGAGCAATTTCGTCGAGATCAACGTGCTGGGCAAAAAGGCCCAGTGCCGTCTCAATTTTTCGAGGTGTCTCTCGCGAAATCTCTGCTCGTACCGTTGCTGCTTTTTGGGCCGTGGTGAATGTGTCATCGGGCGTCGATAGTATCGTCAAGTTTGAGGCGAGTGCCGCCAACTGAGAGATTGGAGGACTAGGCACGATGCCAGCCGTAAGCACCATCGCCACTGGGGCGGGCCCCTCAGGTCGCAAGGACGCCAAACAACAGCCCGCCAGGATATCGATTCGATCGCCAGGTGTGATAATGCAACTCGCATCCGAAAGTCGTTCGAGGAACGATGGTAGCTGCATCGCCGCAACGAGCAATTGACTGATCTCGCGGTCCAAGTTCGCACCAGGTACGAGGACACTCGCTCCGATCCCCTTCTGAATCTCTCGAACCGTGGGCTGCCGCAGTAGGGGTATGTCGGGCAAAAAATACATTGGATAGTGGCGGTTCAGGCCGGCTTCCGTGCAGCGTTTGGGAAGCAACTCGGCCAGCGCGTGAGACATCTTGTTGACGATCGTCGCCAGTATCTCGCCACCACGTTCCGCGATCGCATCATTGCCGATTTGAACCGACTGAACAAACTCATCGCACTGTGCTTCGGTCCTCGCATCCGTGTCTTGGGGCGGCTCGATTGGCGCAGCATACACAGGCAATAGCGGGCACCCAATATTCACGGCGATGTCGGTATTAAGTTCGAACTCCAACTCCGGAACCAGACCTTGGTAGCTTGTCCCTTCGACGACGACAAAGTCAGACTGGTCCTCGCACTCCTTGAACCGGGACTGAATAGTTTGAATCAATTGCTGGTAGCCATCGGCGGCGATGAGCTCCCGAGCTTGTTTGCGCGTCACCCCAAAGAGTTGGTTCCGCTCGGCGGTAAAGCGGTAGCGCGAACACATCAGTTGCAGGCTTTGATCATGCTCAGGCTCCGTCCGTATGATCGGCCGAAAGAACAGCGGGCGTTCGAAATAGCGGGTCACCAAGTCCATGATGCCCAGTGCAACCATGCGTTTGCCGGTCGAAATACTGTTGGTGGCAATGTACAATCCACGCGACATATTTTTCCCTCCATGAACCCTACCGCAGTCGATCGACCCCATTCCAACACGGCAAATTTCCGTAACACGATGCGAGCGTTGGTGGTTTTAATCGTAAGACGCAAACGCCACAAGCCATTCCGTTGCCTTTCGAAGCATCTACTCACTTCGCGACTTTGTTCCTGTCCGGGCCGCGTTACTGCGGGTTGACATCCGCAGCTACACGCTTTCGTCGCTTCACGACTTTCAAACCAATGCTTGGATGGCGGTGTTGATTGGTGCGACAGGATTTGAACGGTGTAGCCGTGGGCGCTCGTCCGTTTATGGTTGTCGAACGGTGCATTCGGCAGGATTTGCACGGCGTAGCCGTGGGAGCGTGTAGCCGACGGTGCTAACCGTCGGGTTAGGGGGCAACCTATTTTCGATCAGCCCCGAATGGGGCGAAAGGTCGATGGGAAATGGGGACACCCAAACCATGTCGCCGGGCGATTCGGACCCGTGCCGCTAGCCTCCAATAAATGGAGTGTCCCAATTTGGTTCCTTCACAAATCAGACATTCGACATTGCCAACCGACAGGGAAACCAATGTAGCCATTGCTAGAACGAGTCCCACCTTCGTCCTAGTCGTCGAGAGTATCACACAGTTTTCGCACCGCGGGATTGCTGTGGCGGAAACTCACGATCTTCACATCAAGGTCATGTCGACGGTACAGTTCCGCCGCCCGACGGATCGCGTCCATGATCCACTCTTGGTCGTTGCCAAACGCTCCACCACCAAGCAACGTTAGGTAAAGCGATTGGTTGCCAGTTTTCGACAAATTCAAAACCGCTGCAGCAAACGTCGCTTCGTAAGCCGCCTCCAGAATCAGTCTCGCGAATCTTTCCCACGCTCGCGAGGGCAACCCGCTATAGGCAACCGGTAAGGCCGAGCAATACGCTTGAGTCACCAAGTGCTCGCAGCCAGCCATCGTGACCTGGGTATCCCTTTGCAAACCAATCTTCAGCCTTCCTCGCAAGTTATCCAGTTCCGATTCACACATCGAACGCAACTTGACATCAACCTCCTGGAGTCCTTCAGCGGATGGTAAGGCGTAGCCATTTTTCATCTTCCATAGCCGATCGTTGACATTGCCCAAGGCCTGGCCAATCGCGGCCAGGCAATCGACCTGCTTCCTCGCGGTCTGCCCAATCTGTCCATCCAATTCCACGAAGTAGTTGCGCTGGGTTGTCCCGGCTCCGCATGCGACTGCACACGCGGGTCCCTGAGTCGGGTCGTGTTCGTAAATCGTGATCCCTTGTTCGGGCGTGACGCTTGGAGAGACCATCTCAAGGAGGTTGAACTGCGAAGCCACTTGAAACAAAGCTCCTGCATTCGCTGAGTCAGCATGCAATGCTTTAGCGTCGCCAACCACTTCTGATACTTTAATTCGGGACCCGGTGGTTCGTGCCAATGCGTGATGCTGACGGCGCAAATCCGCGAGAGAGCGGATTTCAAGTTTGCCGCAGGTCCATTCCGTACCGCGTCGCTTGGATCGCAGTGTGTTCCCTTCGACCTCAAGCTCGTTGTAGACGGCATTCCGGTCAGATTCCGTAAAACCAAAGAGCCGTTCAAACCAGTTCCCTACTACGGTCGCGTTTCTCTTGCCCGGCGAAAGGATTGGCCCAGGCTTGGCGGCATTGGGCTGACCTTCAGGCCAATCCAACACGAACTGGCACTGTGTCTGGTTCTCCGGCGCTGGCCAACTAGCCCGCTGCAGATCAGCTTGTCGCAACGTCGTCAGCAAGCTCAGCACGTTATCCTTCGATGCCAATCCATGTCGCAAAAGCCAGCAGCAGATGACGGTCCCTGTCCTACCCATACCGCCGAAGCAATGGACATAAACGGGAGTCTTCTTATCAAGAGACAGATCGATGGCATCTAGAATCGATCGCATCCGGTCGTGAGTGGTGATTTTTGTGTCCGGTACCGGGAAACGCAAATGGGCGATGCGATCGCTGTTTTTCGAAGCCAATTCGCGCAGTACATCGTCGTAGCGCACGAACGGCTGGCCAGCATGGTCAGTTTCTTCCTCTTTCATCAAATTGATGAAGGTTCGCATTCCGGCTTGCCACAGCCCCGAAATTCGCTTGGTGTGCTCTTGGCTATTTGGATGGCCGGGATAGGCACCGGCTAGCAATAGGTGTTCAACGACCCAGTAACAGCGTTCGAGTGGAACGCAGATCTTGGGGATTTTGAAGGGTTTAGTCGCTGGCATATGGTGTTCTCAGAACAAGTTTTTATTTCGGATCAATCTTTTTCAAAACCAACGATTGTCGTTCGTTCCGCGACCCCCCAAACAGTACCGGCAATCGTCATACTTATCTAGGTCAGCTCTTAGCTCCCTTGTGGCAAGGATTCGTCATCAACACACGCTGCAATTATTTGGCGGCTACTTGGGCTCGGACCATTTTAGGCCGGGCGTGGCCCCCTAAACCAGCACCACATCATGCCGCCGAGGAAAAGGGCGGAGGAAAAGAGGTGGAAGGGAGGGACGCTAAGGACACGCAATCATTGTCTCCCGAGACGATTCGGACCCGTCCCGAAAGTATCCAATAAATTGTGTGTCCCCAGTTGGTTCTCCGCCTAGTTTTTCCAGTGTGTGTCCCCAGTTGGTTTCTTTTCACCGGCAGGCAGGGAAAGTTGTGTGTCCCCAGTTGGTTTCCCAAACAATGTCGCCGGGAGATTCGGCCCCGTCCCGATAGCCTCCCATAAATTGTGTGTCCCCAGTTGGTTCCCCGATAAATTACGTTTCCTCCGTTGGTTTCCGAATGTGGAGATCGTGTCGTGCTTCGCGACTTTCAAACCCAAACGTGGATGGCGGTGTTGACGGTCGCAACGAACAAGAATTGCGTTGAGCGGAAAACGCGGGAAAAAAATTCCGGGAATTCTTGAGACACTCTCCCTTTTGAAGGGGCATTGAAGGAGAATTCAACCAGGAGGTAAGCCATGACCATCGATGCAGCGCGGGCCAAGTCCATTTTCCTGGCGGCTTCAGAGAGGTCTGATCCTGACGAGCGGGCCGCTTACTTGGTCCAACAATGCGGTCGTAGTGGCCCACTGCGAGCCCGAGTCGAAGCCTTGCTCCGCGCTCATGACTCGGCCGATATTCTTGAGCAGGAGCTGTCGGGAGAGGCGTACCAACTCACCAAGGATGCACCCGTGCGACTGAGTTCTGGAACCATGGTTGCCGGTCGGTACAAACTTATCGAAGCGATCGGCGAAGGGGGAATGGGCTCTGTATGGCTGGCAGAACAAAAAGAACCCGTCAAACGCAAAGTCGCCGTCAAGTTGATCAAGCCGGGGATGGACTCGAAATCGGTTCTGGCCCGCTTCGAAGCCGAGCGTCAAGCTTTGGCCTTGATGGATCATCCCAACATCGCCAAGGTGTTTGACGGCGGAATGACCGCCGAGGGCCGGCCGTACTTCGTGATGGAATTCGTCAAAGGGGTTCCACTGACGGAGTATTGCGATAACGCGCGGCTTTCTCTAAGAGATCGCCTGCAGTTGTTCATACCGGTTTGCCAGGCGGTGCAACATGCGCACCAAAAAGGAATCATCCACCGCGACTTGAAACCGTCCAATATTTTGGTCTGCCTGTATGACGGAAAACCAGTTCCCAAAGTGATCGACTTCGGACTGGCCAAGGCGATACATCAATCACTGACCGAACAATCGTTGCACACGGCGGTCGGGATGATGGTTGGCACGCCGCTGTACATGTCCCCGGAACAGGCCGAGCACAACAATCTGGATGTGGATACGCGGACAGATATCTACTCACTAGGCGTGATCTTGTACGAACTTCTGACTGGGAGCACGCCTCTCGAGCGGCATCAGATGAAACAAGCGGCGTTCAACGAGATCCTGCGATTGATTAAGGAAGTCGAACCTCCCAAACCGAGCACTCGGCTGAGCAGCAGTCAAAACCTGCCCAACATTGCCGCGCAGCGGAGTCTCGACCCGAATCAATTGAAGCGTTCGGTGACGGGAGACCTGGACTGGATCGTGATGAAGGCGCTCGACAAGGAGAGGAGTCGACGTTATGAGACGTCCAATGGTCTGGCCCGCGACATCGCACATTATCTCAATGACGAAGCCGTCGAGGCCTGCCCGCCGAGCACGACCTATCGATTGAAAAAGTTCCTTCGCAAACATCGGATGTCGCTCGCCACACTTGCCGGATTTATCGTGATCTTGTTGGCAGCGACGGGCATCAGCCTGAATCTCATGTCCTTGGCCTGGACCGCACAAAAAAAAGCCGCCGACGCGCTATTTGATTTAGAAGTGCAACGTGAAGAAGCGCTAACTCAGGCAGCGAAGGCTGCCGAGGCAGAAAAAGAAACCCTAGAAAACTTTCGAGCCAGCACAGACGAGACTATCGAGCGGTTAATCGGAACAAAACCCGTTCTTGGTCCCGACGAAGTCAAGTATCTGGAAAGTACCCTTGAGCGATGGAAAACCTACGCGGAGCGAAAAGGCAGCAGTGAACGCTCCTTAAGCATCCAGGCCGAAGGTCACTTGGCCGTCGGCAAAATCTTAACACGTTTGGGGCGGCACCAGGACGCCATCACGGAACTTCGACAAGCTCTGGCGTTGAATCAGCGAGTAATCAACATCCATGACGCCGTTCTGGACTACAAGCATAACATGACTCGCACGCACGTCGCCCTTGGTCAGGCCGAACACGCGATGGGACAGAGGGCAGCTGCCTTGTCGGAATTTCAGGCGGCCCATAATTTGGCGGAGTCGCTCGCGCAGCAGGCGCCCGATTCTGCGGAATATCAATTTGCGCTGGCGGTTTCCAAAGTGAATTTGGGGCAGCATTTGTCTGATTACTCGAATCACGAGTCCGCCTCGAAGTATCTGCTGGATGCGATCCAAGTCTACAACCGACTTTTGGAAAGGTTTCCTGAAGAACAAAAATACGGCGCGGGCCGAGCTTTCGCTCATGGCCAAGCGGGGCGGAACCTCGCGGCAATCGGTCTGCAAGACCGGGCAGAAAAAGAGTTTGAAGCTGGAATCAGTATCGGCTTGAAACTAGTTCAACGCGATCCCAACGACATTGATGCCAAGAGAAATCTTGGTTCGCTCTATGTCGACCTCGGTGACCTTTTGTGTGAGGACGAGTCGCCCAGCGACGCCATTCCGTCCTTCGAATCCGCGGTTGCCGTGCAACGGCAATTGGTGGAACAGTATCCAGGATACCACGTTTTTCAACAGAACTTGTCCAGAGGTCGATCTAATCTGGCTCTCGCTTACGGCCGGACCGGCAGATTCGCCGAAGCGGCGCGAGAATTTGAGGCCTGCATCGTCATCGACGAAAAGCTAGTCGCCCTTGCTCCCGATGTTCCGGTATACACATTGGATTTGGCCAGTGATCATGGCGACTACGGCGCACTATTAAGTGCGAACGGACAAATGCTCGTTGCCGAACAGCATTTGCGGTCCGGTATCAAATTGTTGGACTCGTTGGCCGGGAAGCAACCGAAGTTTCCCGATTTGATGCACCTTATGGCTAGTTTGCATTCGAGCTTGGGACAGCACTTGCTGTCTGGCGGGGATCCGATGGCCGCCAAAGCCGAGGCCGAGTTGGCTCGAGATCTATGGCGAGAATTGGTGCAAGCCTCTCCGGAATTGCCTAGGTACCGTAGCAGCTTACTGCAGGCTCACAACGAGCTAGGCAAGATACTCCTCGCACTCGAGGAACCTAGCCAAGCGCAAGAAGAATTCTTGGCAGCGGTAGACGTGGGGCGGAAGTTGACCGAGGATTATCCTGGCCAAATCGTCCATTTGGAAAATTACATCGGTTCACGCGTATCGGCGGCTTTAGGTTTGGCACGATTGGGGAAACCGGATCAAGCCCAAACGGAATTCCTGGAGATCCGAGACCTCATTCGACCGCAGCTAGAGCGATTTTCCAATCGTGCGGTTCTTATGGGGAACTATCGGGCTGTTCAAGCAAATTTGGCAATGGGTTTGGAGGCGATAGGTGATATTCGTCAAGCCATCACGGAGTTGATGCACTTGCGTGAATTCCTAACTTCGTTGGCGGAGAAATCGCCGAATCGTCCGGAATTAGAAGAATGGCTAGCTACGAATGATAATATGCTCGCCCAATTGCACGGTAGAACAAACCGGTTTGCGAAGGCCAATGAGTTCTACTCGGCGGCGCGTGATCGTTTCCAATCGTTAGCCGATCGTGAGCCAGGGTTTATCCAATATCGCGAGGGCCTGATCCTCGCGCATTTCGGGCTTAGCAACGTTTATTTTGCGGTTGGACAATTGCCCAAGCATGTTAATGAAACTGAATTGGGGATCACCGTCTGTCAGCAATCGATCACTGCCGCTCCCGACAACTGGACCATTCGAACTTATTTGGGTGGTAACCTGTGTAATTTGGGATTGAGTAAAATGAGGAGTGAAGATTATTCTGGGGCCGTGGCGTCCTTCACCGAAGCAATCGAATCTCTGCAACAAGTTCCCGAGCAAAATCCCCAATCCGCCACGGCCGCACAATTTCTCTTGAATAGCTTCATGAATCGAGCCTTGGCTTGTGAATCTTTAGAGCGATATAAGGAAGCTGCTCGAGATTGGGACCAAACCTTGGAGCTCTGTCCAGAATCTCGCAAAGTAGAATTCGTTATTTTTCGTGCCCTCTGCTGGCACAAAGCCGGGAAGACAGTGGAGTCCGCAGTCGAATTAGAGCCGTATTACAAGAATCCGAACCTAAGTGCTCAACAGCGTTACGATGTCGCTTGTGTTTTCGCGGTCGCCAGCCTGACAGAGTCGGACAAGAAGACAATTTTTGCAGACCGTGCGATGAAACTGCTCGATCAAGCGGTCAAGCTTGGATTCCGTGACGCCCAGCTTATGAAGATGGACGCCGATCTCGATGCGCTCCGCGAACGTGAGGATTTCCAACAGTTGCAGTTGAGGCTGGAGAAGTTGCCGCTCAAATTGTAGTGTTCTGCGGCCGCGTAATACAATTGGCCAAGACAGCAAGTTCATCGTGGCGCCGAAGAATTCATTCCGGCTCGGAGATGTGAATTGCTGAAACTTCATCTACAATTCTGGGTGCCTGAGGTTTGTTCTGGTTGATATAGCGATCCTGCCGCACATGTCTGACGTGACCCAACTCCTAGCGAAATTCGAATCCGGCGATCCGCGTGCGGCGGCGGAGTTGTTACCACTGGTGTATGATGAACTGAGAAAGTTGGCAGCTGCGCGAATGGCTCAAGAACGGTCTGGTCATTCACTGGATGCCACGGCGTTGGTCCACGAAGCGTACTTGCGATTGATCGGCGATCAACAGTTCGACGGACGAGGTCACTTCTTTGCGGCAGCCGCTGAAGCGATGCGCCGAATACTGGTCAATCACGCCCGCGATCGAAATCGGTTGAAGCGGGAGGGTGGACGCGTACGGCTGGAATTGCTTGACCAAGCCCAGTCCTTGAGCGAAGATCCGGACCTCGTGATCTCTTTGGATCAGCTTTTGAAGCAGTTGGCCGAAGAAGACACCGAAGCGGCCAAAATCGCCCAGCTGCATTTGTTTGGCGGACTGTCGATTGGCCAGGCGGGCGAGGTCCTGGGGCAATCTCGGGCCACCGCCTATCGGAACTGGAAATACGCCCGTGCCTGGCTGAGGACCGCCTTGGTAAACTAATCTGGAATTTGTGAGACACTTGGCCAGTGAACGGGGCATTGAATGGCGAATTCCTATTAGGAGGTTAGCCATGACCGTTGATTCAGCACGCGCAAAGTCTATTTTTTTGACAGCTTCGGAGTTTTCCGATCCGGTCGAACGGGCCAATTACTTGGTCGAACAATGTGGCAGCGACGCCCCACTTCGGGCTCGGGTTGAGGCCCTGTTACGCGCCCATGACGCCGCCGATAGCATCGATCAAGAGCCGTCCGTGGATGGGCAAGAGGCCACCAGGGCAGCACCGTTGAGCGTGCATCCAGGCGTTCTCGTGAACGGTCGTTACAAGCTGATCGAAGCCATTGGCGAAGGTGGCATGGGTACGGTGTGGCTAGCCGAACAGAAAGTGCCCGTGAAACGTCGAGTGGCAATCAAGCTCGTCAAAGCGGGGATGGACTCTCGGCAGGTATTGGCCCGGTTTGAGGCCGAACGCCAGGCCCTGGCGCTGATGGATCATCCCAATATCGCCAAGATCCTCGACGGCGGCTTGACCGAACAGGGGCGACCGTTTTTCGTCATGGAGTACGTCAAAGGGGTGCCGTTGACCGAGTACTGCGATCAGACCAAGCTTTCGTTCGCGGA
>JAEUIP010000151.1 GCA_016795075.1 Planctomycetaceae bacterium
CAGGGTGAATGCTTTAAGTCTCGCCGGAGATTGGCCATCGATCAGGAGAAGATGGTAGGCCAATAACAAGACGACACCACTATCGATTCCGCCACTAAACAAAACGCCGATCGGTTCTTGCGCTGGTAGCGAACGAATAAACCGCTGAATTTCTGCCGCAATCGTTTGAATGTACTCGCGTCCGATGACTTCGATATCGGCCGGCAAAGTATCGCGATGACTGATCAAAAACCGCTGATAGATCGGATTGGGATCGGGGCAGCCAACCAACGAGATTTCCGTCACGTGATGAGCCGGGACCATTCGCGTGTACGATGGATGGAACTGATCCAGCAGTCCGTCGCGTTCCAGTTGCTGCCGAATCTGATCGATGCGTTCAGCGACAATCAAGACCGGGCCGTCTTTTTGTTTGGCCAAAAAGTATCGCATGGGGCGTCCAATCGAACGCGCCATCCGAATTCGTCGCCCTTCGCGATGGAGCAACGCGAATTGGCCATCAATTTCCCGGACTTGCTCCGGTTCCCCACTGCCGACCCTGCGAATCGCATCCTCGATGGTCATGTTGAAGATGAGATTGCGATTTGGCTCCAGTAGGTTGATCAAGCGTTCGATCGGAACATGGGGCGTTTGGGGTGCATTATTCATAGTCAACCTCTGGCGTTTCGCGGCACGACACAACTTTCGCCGATTCTGCCCGTTCCCAATCGGCACCCGATATGACGCGGCATTGTAATGATTTCCAAATAAAAGGCGAAATGAATCGCCGTCACGAACTGGTAACTGGCAGACCGCTATTTTTAGGGTTTCGACGGAGGCGGTGTTGATAATTATCAACAGCGAGAAAAAGAGTGCTTTCCGGTTATCATGAACTTTGTCCGAATGGTGATTCCTGGTGGTAACACAACCGGTTCACTCGCTTGTAAGCCTCCGATTTACTCGCGATGGGTGCGGACCTGAACGAGCGGATCCGCCCCACAAGGTGCGTTCAACGTTGGTGCAATCCCCGTTTGGCGTCGAACGGTCGAGAAAAAGCCGTTGCCCACTTGTCGGTTGCCCGGCAGGTGAATGCTTTTTCGCGGCCGATCCGAGCGATCCGAAGGGGAAACGACCTGGCAAGAACGAAGGGACGGCAAAATCGATTTGACCGAATGCACCCTGTACCCGGGATCGTTCAAGTCCTTGTTTGAATCGGTTTTGGTTGCTAATTTGTTGCCCCTGGGCCTTCTGGAAAGAGGGGCAAGCGATCAAACTGTAGACCGTTTGATACCGGGGTTATCACCATTCGCGACCGCCAAAAACCTGACAACCAAAAATCGTGTATCCGTCGATGAGTAAGACCCGACTCGCGACAGAGCCTGTTGGCTGTCCATCCTAGAATCAATCCCCAAAGCACTTCGCCCATGTCAACGCTGACCAAAACACCCAAGCACAGCCGGTCCGACCGGACCCGTAGTTCCCGCGTTGATGCGGCAACCATCGCAAACGGATCGAAGTCTTACCACGACGAGACGGGGGCTGAAGAACAACTGGCGTTGAGTTTGTCGAAGACCGAAGCTTTTGCGAATCTCCGGGCCAAGCCGACCCCGATCTGGAAGCGGTTGGTCGATTGCCTGGTGGCGGGTTCGTTGCTGGTTCTTCTGGCTCCGTTGTTGGTTTTGATTGCGATTTTCATTCGAATCGTTTCCAAGGGGCCTGTGTTCTTTACGCAATCCCGGTTGGGTTTGATGGGTGAAGAATTCACGATCTACAAGTTTCGCACGTTGAAGTGTTCGGCCACAGCGACGGCGGATCATAAAGAATATGTTGCGAACTTGTCGGCCACGGACGGCGTATTAACGAAGCCTGATCTTTCCTCGCGGATGATACCGGGCGGAAAACTGCTCCGGCAAACGTCATTGGACGAGCTTCCGCAACTGATCAACATTCTTCAGGGCAACATGAGTCTGGTTGGGCCACGTCCGGATGTCATGGATTGGGCCGATTACAGGTCCGAACAACTCCGACGATTCGAGGTTGTGCCAGGTGTCACAGGGTATTGGCAGGTCAGTGGCAAGAATCGGCTCACGTTCGATCAGATGATCGAAAAGGACCTGTATTATGTCGACCACCGTTCGTGCTGGTTGGACTTGTTCATCTTAGTAAAAACGTTTGGCCTCTTGCTCCATCGAGATAACAAGTAGTCAAACTTCCCACCGTTTTTCCTTAACCGAGTCGTTTCGGCTCGGCCTATTCCGCAACAAATAACAGAGTACTGGATTCGACTTATGATTCGAGTTGGCATTGTAGGGTTTGGATATTGGGGTCCCAATATCGTCCGTTGCTTCTCCGAACTACCAGGCAGCAAATTAACGGCCGTTTGCGACAAGAGCTTGGATCGTTTGATTCAAATCAAAGATCGCTATCCCGCGGTGCAAGCGTTCGAAGATTACGATCAGATGTTGGCCAGTGACACGATCGATGCCGTTGTCATTGCAACTCCGACCGCTTCGCATTTTGCCATGGCCAAAAAGGCTTTGGAACGCGGGCTTCATGTGATGGTTGAAAAGCCGTTGGCTGAAACAACCGATCAATGTCGCGAACTAATTCTCATTGCCGAAGCCAATGATTTGACGCTCTTTGTCGGCCATGTGTTTTTGCATTCTTCGCCGGTCATCAAACTGCGGGAAATGGTGGTCGCTGGGGAGTTGGGACGCATCAATTACATTAGCAGCCGCCGCCTGAATTTGGGGCCGGTCCGCAAAGACGTCAACGCGTTGTTTGATCTCGCGACCCATGACATCTCGATGATGCTGTACTTGCTTGGGGATCGACCGATTCGCGTCAGTTGCAGTGGCATTGACTTGCTGCAACCCGGAAATCACGACGTTTGCAACTTGACGATGCACTTCCCTGAAAATCGAATGGGCATGATTCACGTCAGTTGGATTGACCCACGGAAGGAACGCGTCCTGACTGTTGTGGGCGATCGCAAGATGGCCGTTTACGATGACTTGGAACAAGAGAAGATCAAGATCTACGACAAAGGCATCGTCGCCCCGCCGGCATCGGGTGATTTTGCCGATTTCCAAATCTCGTATCGCTATGGTGGCAGCTACAGCCCCTTCATCAATGAACGCGAACCACTGAAGGCAGAATGTGGCGACTTCATCCGTTGCATCGCCGAAAGCCAAACCCCATTGACCGACGGAGAAAATGGCTTGGCCGTCGTTGAAGTTCTCGAGGCTGCCAATCTGTCGTTGCGGCAATTCGGAACTCCCATCGCAATCGGCGCGGACCGAGAAGACGCCGACGAAACCAAGACGGTGAAACGAACCGCTCGGTAGTTCGGCAAATTAGATGAAGCGTGTTGGCCCAGCGGGTGCCAGCGGAAAGGCGATTGAGTCCATGGCTAGAATCCATCCAACGGCGTTGGTCGAGTCGTCCGAAATTGGTGACTCCACCAACGTTTGGGCAATGGTCCATATCATGAAGGGCGTTCGAGTCGGCGGGGGCTGCAACATCGGCGACCACGCGTTCTTGGAAACCGGTGCAGTAGTTGGCAACAATGTCACGATCAAGAACCAGGTCTTGATTTGGGAAGGGATCGTCATCGAAGACGACGTGTTCGTTGGGCCTCGGGTGACGTTCACGAACGATCGTTACCCTCGCTCGCCACGCATGTCGCATGCGTTGCCCCGCTATCAATCCAAAGAAAATTGGCTCGAAAAAACGATGGTGCGGCGCGGATGCGCCATTGGAGCTGGGGCGATCATCTGCCCAGGCATTGAATTGGGAGCTTTTTCCGTAATCGCAGCCGGAGCAGTCGTCACCAAAAATGTTGCTCCTTTCGCCCTTGTGCGTGGCAATCCAGCCCGGCCTGCTGGCCAGGTCTGTGTTTGCGGACATCCCTTAACTGGTGACTGGCAAACCACAACCTGCGAAAAATGCGGGCAAACCGGTAGTGATAGGCAGCAATTCTTTTCGACGTTGAATTTTTGCACCCAGATTGAAGCGATGCCGCCGAGTGATCATCATGAAATTCAGACGAGCGTTTAAACCGCTCGTTTAGTTCGGGCTCCAAGGAGCGGGCTCGCTAGCCAGGAACGGAGTTCACGACGACGTGTGTCCTCAAGCGTGAGGCAGTTCGCGACGGTTTTGTTGCGAACCATACTTTTCCCCAACTTTCGTTAGTGTAGAAGAACCATGACCCAGAAATCCCCAATTCCGCTGGTTGATTTGGCCACCCAGTCTCGCAACATCCGCGACGAAGTTTTGCGTCGCATGTCCGACGTCATCGATGCCGGACGTTATATCTTAGGTCAGGAAGTGGGCGAGTTCGAGGAAATATTTGCCAAGTATTGCCAAGTTCCATACGCGATCGGCGTCGCAAATGGCACCGATGCGCTGCATTTGGCACTTCGCGCGATCGAGATTGGGCCGGGCGATGAAGTGATCACGGTGGGCAACTCGTTCGCTGCCACCGCCTTTGCCATTGCGTACACGGGTGCGGAGGCCGTTTTTGTCGATATCGATCCAGTCACTTACAACATCGACGCCACACTGATTGAACAAGCGATCACTCCCAAAACCAAGGCCATCATTCCTGTCCATTTGTACGGGCAACCGGCCCCAATGCGCGAGATCATGGATATCGCCAAACGGCATGGTTTGTATGTCGTGGAAGACTGTGCCCAGTCCCACGGAGCGGAAATCGACGGCCAACGCTGCGGATCGTTTGGAGATTTTGGTTGTTTCAGTTTTTACCCAGGGAAGAACTTGGGCGCGTTTGGCGATGGCGGTGCGATTGTCACCAAGAACCCAGGTTTAGCCGAACGAGTTCAATTGCTACGCAACTATGGTCAACGCGTCAAAAACCGCCACGATTTGTTGGGTTACAACTGCCGCTTGGATACGCTACAAGCCTGTGTCCTTTTGACGAAGATGCAGTACATCGAACAATGGACCGAAGAACGTCGCCGTGTCGCCCAGTGGTATGCAGAAGAACTCGCGGGCTTGGACCTCGCTCTGCCGCAAGAATCGTCTGGCTATCGACATGTTTACCACTTGTATGTCGTCCGTCATCCGGAACGCGACTTGCTGCTAAAGCATTTGAGTGATCAGGGAATCTATGGCGGAATTCACTATCCAAACCCACTGTTCCGAGCCGCTCCGTTTTTGGGTTCGGTAACCGTGCCATTCGAACTGCCGATTTGCAGTCAATTCGCCAACGAAATTTTATCGTTGCCGATGTATCCCGAAATGACCCGTGAACAAGTGGCGAGGGTTGCTGAAGGCATTCGCTCCTTTGTATCAATGGAAACGGTGAAGCAATGAAATCAGAGATGATGGTGACTGACGTAAATGAACCGGATGTTTCGCAGCGGACCAGCTCGATGGTCCATCCGCGCCGGATGAGTTCCAACACGGTAGCCAGTGAGGGCGGGGACTTGTCCGCGTCCTCCAATGGCTCGTTTCCCGCCGATCAACGGGTGAGAAGCAGTTGGATCCGCTTGGATTTGGCACGGTACTTGGAACCCCTGTTCATTTATCAACGAACCATCTGGAAAACTCTGATCTTGGCGGGTCTGGCGTGTTGGGTTGCGTTACTCGTGTGGCCGCGCACCTACGTATCCGAAGGCAAACTGCAACTGTTGGTCGGCCGCGAGTCGGTGGGTTTGGACCCTAGCTCAACCACCACGCAGACCCTGTTGATGCAAAAAACCGTCGAAGAAGACATCAACTCGGCCTTGGAGATTCTCGGCAGTCGCGACGTCGCCGTGCATGTGATGAAGGAGATCGGGGCGGAGGCAATCTTGTCCGGTTTTTTGCCTAACGGCGAGGGAGAATCGTCACGCATCGGTCGCTGGGTCGGTGGGCTCAAAAGCATGGCCAGCGATGCGGCGTTATCGCTCGTCACCTTAACCGGCATTCGCGATCCTATCAGCGACGAAGAACGCGCTGTCCTCTGGCTGCAAGAGAATGTCAGCGTTCATGCTCCGAAGAAATCTAGCACGATGATCATTAGTGCCGAGGCCAAGTCAGCGGAATTGGCTCAAGCGATCATCAATTCGTATACGAAGCATTTTATCGAGCGTCACGTCAATGTGGCTACGACCGAAGGTTCGCAGCGCTTTTTCGACGAGCAGGCCGCCAATGCCGAGTCGACACTTAATAAGTTGGTAAGTCAACGTAGCGACTTGCTCCGACAGCACAAAATGGTGTCGGCCGGAAGTCGATTCGGTTCACTCACGGCTCAACAATCGGCGATTGAATCGACCATCATCAGCACCGAGGCTCAGATCCGGCAGTCCGAATCAGAATTGATTGACTTGACCGAACGAATCGAAGGTCTCGAAATGGAGACCATGTCCGGCAAACAAATCGCTCCCGATGGGACGATTTCGGGCATGCGACTATCGTTACATAGCTTGGAACTCGAAGAACAGAGTCTGACCCCGAAGTACGCCGATGGGCACTGGAAGGTCGTACAGGTCCGTGAACGAGTTGCCGCAGCCCGCGAAGCTTTGGCGAAATTGGAGCAAGAAAGCGAGAGCCTGAGCACGGCACCGAATCCACTTCGCTTGAAACTGGAGGAGGACATTCTTCGCACGAAGTCGCGCATCGTGGGACTGCAATCGTTGTTGGAAGAATCGCAGTTGCAACTTTCCGTCAAGCAACAAGAAATCAATGATCTGTTGGAACTCGAGGTGCAACTTGAGAAGCTTGATCGCGAAATCGACGTCGCGAAGAAGAACTTGTCGGGCTTGCGTGAAAAGCAAGAGCAAGCGCGGGTGGTCGAGAATCTACGCGAGCAACAAATCTCGAGTGTTGGAATTGCTCAATCCGCGACTCTGGCTCACAAACCGGCTAGTCCAAACAAGTTGTTGATTATCGCCGCGTTCGGAACCCTCGCCGCTGGATTTTGTGTCGCACTGATTGGCCTGAAGGAGTTTTCTCGCAAGGGATTTCGCCATGCCGACGAATTGGAACGATTCTGCGGCTATCCCGTCCTCGCCGAAGTTCCTCGGGTTTCCGGGCTCGTTAATGCTCCGATCCGACACCAAGAGTTGCTCTCCAACCGTTATCGTCCGATTCGCTCCGCATGCGAGGTCTTGCAAGCGGAAATGATCTTGACCGACCATAGCAACGTGAATCGGGACATGACCGGATTGAAGCTGGCGGTCGTGGGAACTCAGGATGGAGCCGGCGCCAGTATGTTGGCAATGCTGCTGGCGAAACTCCACAGTGAAGCAAGTTTCTCCCGCACGATCATTTTGGACTTGGATACCAAGAATGGAACGGTCGCTCAGGCGTTTGACGCATCCCAGCAGACTCGAGTGATTCGCTTGTTTCCGTCTCAAACGGCGGTGCCTAGCCAGGCAGACTCCAAGGCGAGCGAAATCGTTAGCTTTAACGACGCGGAAGACGGGGATCATTCCAGAGCGGGTGAACAACGCAGCGAGCGAACGGTGATCTCGAATCTTCACGCGGCCGCCGCGGAAAGTGATTTTGTGGTCGCTGATTTACCTCCGATGAGTCGCCCCGCATCCGCACTTGGGGTATTGGCACATGTCGACCAAGTCTTGTTGGTCGTCCAGGCTGAAGTTTCTTCTTCGGAGTCAGTGGCGCGTGCCATTCGCCAAATCGAGCGTGCCGGTGGCAACCTCGTTGGTTTGGTATTGAACCAAACCCAACAGCCAGTACCAAACTGGATTCGGAAACTTTTTTCGTGATGCCTGTGGTGACGACATCGACGGAACAATCGCGTATGACAATCGAAACAACTGGTTCGCCAGAAGGGCGTTTGACGTGGATTGAACGCGTTTTGCTGGCAATCGGGGTTTGGGAGATTCCTTTTGGAATCGACAAGTATTTGCAATATGCGGAAGACGATGGCAAGCTTGGTGCCGTCGCTGGTTATTCGGTATCTTTAACTAGTTTGTGTTTGGTTGGACTCTATGCTTTGTGGTTCATGGGCTTCGGACTGCGGCGTATGGATACGCAGCGAACCATTTGGGGCGTCCCACAATTGTTGTATTTGGCGGCGGTCACACTGAGTATCTTGGCCGCCGAAGTGCGGCATTTGGCCCTGTGCGAAATCTTCTTGTTGTGCCAAGCCTACGCGATTTTCTTTTACGTCGCGAATCGAATTCGGCAAGTTTCCGACTTGATCTTCTTGGTCAGTGTCGTCGCGATTGGCATGGGATTGCAGGGCTTGATCATGATTCTGCAAAAAGCCATGGGGCCGAGCATCTACGGTGAAACCATTCAGATTAGCGTGGTCAAGTTCATCGTCTGGGCTGACGGGCGAACGGCAGGCACCTTGCATTCCGCGGTTTTGGCAGGCAGTTGGTTGGCGATCTTATGGTTGGTCGTTTTGCCCGTCTTTATCGTCCAACGTCAACGACTCTTGAGTTGGGGTTTGGGCATTTGTTTGGGGCTTGGACTGCTCGGGATGTTATTCACTCAGACTCGTGGGGCCGTCGTGACGGTCGTGTTTGGCGCCGCCTTGTTGGGTGGGTTGTTGCTCTGGCGAGGTTGGTTGCCAACTTGGATCGTGAAGCTGGCGGTCGTTGGCTCGCTATTGGCGCTGGTTCCGTTAGCTCAGATGGTTCAGAATCGCGTGCTGGAGGGAGACCAGGGCTCCGCCGAGTCACGTGTGCACTTGACCGCAATTGCCTTGGAGACCATCCCGCAGAGTCCAATTTTTGGTCATGGAGCCGGAAATTGTCACTTGGCCTGTTTGCCGGCGGCCAACTCCGCAGAGTTTCGCTCGGAATGGTACTTTACGGTTCACTGCAAGTATTTGATCGTGTGGGTTGAAACGGGCATCCTAGGGTTGGTGACTTTTTGTATCGTACTTTTGAATGGGGTACGGCAAGGAGTTGTGACTTGGTCGAAGCGGCATTTGATTTTGTCGCCCCTGGGTTTGGGTTGCGCGGCGGCAATCATGGGCCACGCCGTTCACATGTTTGTGGATATCTTTAACTCCCGACCACAAGTTCAAACGCTGTGGTTGGTCTTGGGAATCACTGCACTGACTTATCGGTTGGTGTTGGCGACGACGAGCTCTCCGGTTCGTAGCCAAGGTGTTGGTCAGGCCTCCATTCCCGGCGTCACACGTCCCGTAAATCGGTCGCAAACCAGGGTGCCATCTCGTCGTTTGTCCGGTCACGGGGGCCTGTCATGAGCGGCTTAAAACGCACTGGAAAAAACGCAGCGATGCTGCTTGCCGGAACGATGTTTCGGATGGTCGCCGGTTTTGCGTTCATCGTGCTGGTGGCCAACGTGTTGGGGGTCGAGGGCTTTGGCAAATACGCGCTGGTTGTTCACTACTACGAACTGTTTATTGGCCTGACCGCCACGGGTGCGGGAATCCTGTTGACACGTGACATTGCGCGCTGGCATCAGCAGCGCGATCGGTTGTTTTCTTCGGCTGCCGTGCTCGTCATCGTTTTGGGCTTGCTCTCGCCAATCCCGCTGCTCGGTTTGGCGATCGTCTTTCGGTACCCTCTGGACACCACGACGGCCTTGACCGTTGCCTGTTTGGGGATGATCCCCGCCGCAATCGGTGTCCTGTACGAGGCTGTATTTGTCGCGTTGGAACGAGCGGAATTCGTATCGATCGGGGCGGCCTTTGAAAGTTTGGTCCGAGTCGGGGCGGGGACAGTTGTGCTGTTCATGGGTGGGCACATACTGGAATTGACGATTGTGATGGTCGTCTCCAGGATTCTTTTGCTGTTGGTCTATTATTTTTCCTTGCGGCGGATCTGCGATCATCACTGGCAGTTTTCTTGGCGTACGTTCAAGCGATTCGCATTTCGCAGTCGTGTGTTTTTTGCCGAGAACTGGATGGCGACGATTTATACCAGCATGGATGTGATTGTCCTGTCGGCGTTTGTGGGTGAAACGGCTGTCGGTTTGTACAGCGCGGCCTGGCGGTACGTTCGTTTGGGGGCTGTAGTTGCCAAGAGCTTTACAACGGCCGTGTTTCCATTGCTTACGCGGGCTCATTTGGAATCTCCCGTCAAGTTTCGGCAAATCACGCAACATGCGGTTCGAATCATGGCCATGATCTCGATACCGGTCATCGCCGGTGTCAATGTGCTGCCCGAACGTGTCGTCCAATTGATCTACAAACCTGAGTTTGCCGACGCGGCTCCCATTCTGCAGATCCTGATTTGGGTTTTGTTGTTGGAATTTGTGAATCCGTTTCTGAGCCATTGTTTGTTTTCGCAAGGGAAACAACGCTTGTCGATGATTGTCGCCAGTATCGGCTTGATGACGAATATCACGTTGATGCTGACTTTGGTACCGGCGTTTGGCAGCTCGGGGGCGGCTACGGCCTGTGTCGGCAGCGGCTTCATGGCGACCCTCTGCTACTTGTACTTCACGCGAGAACAGGGAATGCTCCGAGTGTTCGCGATCGAGACCGCGCGAATTGCCGTTGCCGGCATTGTCATGGGTGTCTGTCTGCAAGGCGTTGCGACTCAGTCATGGCTGATCGTGGGGAGCGTCGCTGTCTTCGTCTATGGAATCATGCTCTTGGTCGTTCAGGCGATTCGTTTGAACGATTTGAAGTTTATTCGCCAGCAATTTTTTCAGCGAGCGTATTTGCAATGAAATCGGACCGTCCTTTGAGAATTGGTGTCGTTGGCTGCGGCGCTATTTCGGAAATCTATCATTTACCAGCTTTAGCGGCGTTGCCGGCAACGCGGAACGGTGTGGCTCTGGCCGAGGCCAGTTCGGCTCGGTTAGAAAAAATGGCCCAGAAGTTTCAGGCCGCTTTCTCGACAACCGATTACCAGAAATTGGTGGGAAACGTAGACGGCGTCATCATTGCGACCCCGCCCCATTGCCACTACGCCATGACCAAGTTCTTCTTGGAAAACGGTGTACCAGTCCTGTGCGAGAAACCGTTGACGGAGTCGGGAGTCGAAGCACGCGAATTGGTCGAACTGAGTCGCAACAAGAAGACGCCGCTGTTGGTCAATCAGACTCGGAGGTTCTTTCCAACGTATCAAAAGATTCGCGAGTTGATCGCGGCCGGCGTCCTCGGGAAGCTTGAATCGATCACCTATCATGACGGGGTTGATTTCGAGTGGCCTGCTGCGTCGCCTCACCATTTTAAGCCCAATGCCAAAGGAGCTTGGTCCGATACCGGGGTCCATTTGTTAGATTCGGTGTGTTATTGGTTGAACGCCAAACCACGATTGGTGCAATCTTTAAACGATTCCTGTGGTGGCCCCGAGGCGATGACCACGGTGTTGTTCGACCATGAAGGCTGTCGCATCGAACTTAAGATTAGTCGCCTTGGTCGCTTGTCGAATACGTTTCAGATTGTTGGTTCCCTGGGCTCCATTGATGCGGAATCGGAAGACTGGGATGAAATCACGGTCCAATTCCGAAATGGGACAAAACGCCGCTACAAATGTGGTAGCAACAAGTGGACGTATCCCGATTTTGCCAAACCTATGCTCCAAAACTTTGTCGACGTGATTCGTGGCGAAGCGGAACCCATGGCCTCCGCCGAAAGTGTTGTTGGCACGATCGAATTATTGGAGGAAGCTTACGAACGGCCTGTCCATTACGAACAGCCGTGGAACGATCATTTTCAAAACTGGAGCAAGCTCCCTGCGTTTGCCGGTCGCACCGCGGACCGAGTCCCCAAGGTGTTGGTCACCGGTGTGTCCGGCTTTGTCGGTGGCCGCGTGGTCGAAGCCATGGCACTCACCGGTTTGTTCGAACCCGTTTGCGCCGTGCGAAATTGGTCCCGTTGCGCGCGAGTGGCCGTACGTCCGGTTTCGATTGTGGCTTGCGACATCATGAACGCGGAGCAAGTCGACGAGGCCGTTCGAAATGTGGACGCCATCGTTCACTGTGCCTACACAGACGACCGCGCGGCGATTGTCGAAGGCACTCGCCATCTTTTGGATGCCGCTGCCAAACATGGTGTTCGCAATTTTGTTTACCTGAGCTCCGCAGAAGTTTACGGCCCCACTCGAGCTGGGAACGTGGACGAGTCCGTTGCACTGACGGCATTGGGCCGCAGTTACGGTGATGCAAAACTGGAAGCGGAACAGCTGTGCGCCACTTACTCTGGCCGAGGAGTTCACGTGACGACGTTGCGACCATCGTTGATCTGTGGTCCTTACGGCGTCTCCTGGTCGATTGGTGTGGTCGATCGGCTGCAGTCCGGAAAATGGGGCATTTTCGAAGGATTTGGGGAAGGGTTTGCCAATTTGGTCCACGTCGACGATTTGGTTCAAGCCATTTTTTTAGCCTTGGAAAAACCTGCTGATCATAGTCGCGTCTACAACGTGAATGGATCAGAGACACCGACTTGGAACCATTATTTCCGAGAAGTCAATCGACAACTAGGCTTGCCCGATCTTCAGCCGATCTCGGCCGCGAAATCCAAGTGGAATGCGTGGATGATGGACAAGGTTCGATCCGTTACCGGCGCCATCAAAGCGAGATTCCAAGATCGTTTGATGGAGATTTACTTGCGCGGCGGTTGGGCCGGGCAAATGATGAAAAGGCTGAAGAAACAATTGGAAAACACTCCTAGTGGAGGAGAACTACAAGATTTGTTCACCCGGCAGGCGATCTACAAGGACGACGCGATTCGACGAGAATTGGGCTACCAGCCCGCCTTCGGATTGGAACGAGGCATCGCGTCGACACTCCAGTGGATGATCCTGCACGAGCTGGTTCGGCAACCGAAACTTGTGCGTCAACCTTCGCAGAAAGCGAAAGCTCCTGATTCGTTGGAGCGGGTTGGGGTATGAAAATCGCATTCTTGTCGTATTCGTTCACCGAGTATTCGGTTCGACACGCCAACGAAATGGTACCGGACCATGAGGTGCTCTTGCTGCTTCCCCAAAATCAAATGGGCGAAGCCGAAGCCCTCGTGGACCCGCGCGTCGATTACCAAGGGTTTCATCGACCTCGATACCGCCAACCATTTCAACAGTTGCGAACGATTCGCCAAATCCTCCGGGCGATTAAAAAGTTTCAGCCCGATGTGATCCACTATCAAAATGGTCATTTGTTTTTCAACGTTGTCCTGCCGTTGTTGCGCAAGTATCCGATGGTGATCACCATTCATGACCCGCGCCAACATTTGGGAGATCGGGAATCGCGGTTGACACCACAATGGTTGATGGATTTTGGTTTTCGTCGCGCCGACCAAGTGATTGTCCACGGTTCCGACTTGGTCGGCATCGTCGAAAAAGAAATTGGATTCCAACGTGAACAAATTCACGTGATTCCGCACATTGCGATTGGCGAACGACCGGAAGCCCCC
>JAEUIP010000152.1 GCA_016795075.1 Planctomycetaceae bacterium
AGTCAATTGCCCGTACGCCCATCGGGTGCTTCGCACCATTGACTCCTGCCCCCTTTACCAGACCCTAAGTTTTGCATTTGACAAAGCACTTGTCGTTGTCTTCATCTTTTCGCTTGGATGAATCGTCTGCTTCTATCAGGTACCACTCGAGATGTTCGCGCGAATCCAACACTATTCTTTACGTTTGTTGACATCGATGAGGTCTTGGTCGCGTCGAAATTCTGATGGGTGGATCGTCGTCGGCTTTTGTCTGTATTGGCTGGTTGGCGACGCCCACGCACAGACGACCGACTTCGAAGCGAAGGTTGCGCCGTTTTTGGTCCAGTACTGTGGCGATTGCCATCGGGGTGCCGATGCGGAAGGCAATCTCGACCTCGACAAACTTCAGGGCGACTTCAGCAATTTACGCGAGGAGGAATCCTGGGGCGAAATCGCTAACTCACTCCAGAGTCATCAAATGCCGCCGCAAGATGCGCCGCAACCAGCGGTGGCGGATGTGAATCACGTGGTCGATTGGATCTCGCAACAGATGCTCGATCAAAGACTGCGGCGGGCGAGTTCGGTTCGCGTGCTTCGGCGTTTGAATCGAACCGAATATCGCAACACGATTCGCGATCTGTTAGGTGTTGAAATCGACGTCAGTGGCTTTCCCCAAGACGCCGCAGCCGGTGGTTTTGATAATAACGGTTCCGCGTTGTCGTTATCCCCGCTTCTGGTGGAGCTCTATTATCAGGCGGCCGAACGAGCCCTGGATCAAGTTTTTGTAGTTGGCTCACAACCGCCTCTGTTGAAATGGCGGTTTCAACCGGAGAGTGGTCGAGACGATGGCAATCGCGTGACCTACGACGGCCAACGCCTGATCGTCAACGGTGGCCAGAACCGCGTCGAAGGCGATTTTGTCGTCATGCATCACGATAGTTGGGATCGAACGATCAACATTCGAGACTTCCGGTTACCCCATGCGGGTCGTTACAAGATTCGCATTTGCGCGGGTGGAACCACTCCGGATCGGGACGCGATCGTGGCGGCGGTCGAGCCTTTCTTGCAACATCGTATGGAGAACGAACTGCGGGACCATCCACAAGGCGAGCAGTGGCATCGACGCGCGTTCCAGGAAACGTTGGAGCACTTTCGCACCCACCCTATCTACAATTATGGTCCGCCTCGTTTCAAGTTGACTCAAACCCTAGGAGGCCAACCCCGGGTCTTGTTCCGGCACGATGTGGCGGCCTCGCCCAACAACCCTGAAGTCATCGAATGGGAAGCAGACTTTTCAACGCAGGCAGCCGGTATCGAATTGGTCTATGACTATTCCGTCCCGAAGTTGTTGGAGAATTTCTGGTGCCAAGGACACGATGACTTTGCTCGTCCGGAGTTGTGGGTCGATTGGCTCGAAATAGAGGGCCCAATCTACGAGTCTTGGCCGCCCACCGCCCAACGCCGTTTGTTGTTGTCGGACCAAGTCGCTGTCGAAACCAAGAACGATACCGAGGCGATGGCCAAAGCAACCGCAATCCTTCAATCCTTCATGCAACGAGCCTATCGTCGAAAAGTGACCGACGCGGAATTTCAAGAAAAATTAGCGCTGTTTGCCCAAGCGTATCGCGACTCGGGTGATTTCGTACCCGCCCTAAGATATTCCCTGCTGAGCATTCTTGTTTCGCCGCATTTTCTTTACTTCCCAGAGGGCCATGCTGTTTCGTCCGCCGACGTTGCTGGCCAGCCATTGGATCATTACTCGGTCGCCAATCGCTTGTCGTACTTTCTATGGAGTAGTATGCCGGACGATACACTGTTTGCTTTGGCGACTCAGGAACGCCTGCACGATCCGGACGTGTTGGACGCTCAAGTGGATCGGATGCTGGCCGATCCCAAAGCGCAGGCATTCGTTGAAGACTTTGCCGGACAATGGCTCGGGTTGCGACAAGTGGGTGCCAATCCTCCGGCGGAAGATTTGTTTCCGGAGTACGATCGGCACTTGGAGGAATCGATGGTCGGCGAATCGCAGCAGTTCTTCGCAGAGATCTTGCGGCGTGATCTGGATATCAAGAACTTTATCGAATCGGACTTCCTGGTCATCAATGAAAGAATGGCCCGCTACTACGGCCTGGCGGGGGTCAAAGGCGATCATTTTCGACCTGTAAAACTTTCGGCGGAAGTTCCGCGCGGCGGCCTTGTTACTCAAGCATCCATTCTGTGCATTACGTCCAACGGAACGCGAACTTCACCAGTGGTCCGAGGCACCTGGATCCTCAAGACGTTGTTGGGGCTGGACCCAGGTTTGCCGGTCGCCAATGCTGGCGAGATCGCTCCCACCGTACCAGGCATCGACAAGGCGACGGTCCGGCAGCGATTGGAGATTCACCGCCAATTGCCTCAGTGTGCGCGCTGTCATGATCGGATCGATCCTTTGGGGTTTGCCCTCGAAAACTACGATGCCGCGGGAGCCTATCGAACACAAGCCGGCTTTGGCTACAAGGGACGAATCGAGCCGAACGATCCCCTGATCGATGCCTCGGCTCGCATGATCGATGGTCGCGAATTTGTTGGCGCTAAGGGATTGAAGCAAGTATTGCTGGATAGCGAGCCGCTGTTTCGACAAAGCCTGTGCCACAAGATGTTGACCTATGCCTTGGGTCGCGAAATGGGTGTCGCGGATTTGCCCATGGTCAAGGCGGCAGCCGACGAACTCGGTCAACGTCGCACGCTTCGGAGCTTGATCAAGTGGATCGTGAAGACGGATGGCGTCCTTAGGTTTGAGCATTGACGATGATTCACGTCAACTCGTCAGAACTGCCCCGCATAATCGTCAAGGTCGCGGAAAGTGCAGCGAATTGGTTGAGTTTTTTTCCTGGGCAATTTGATTGCGTCGGGTAAAGTTTGGTGCCGTTTCAGAACGACATCTACCCCCAAGTTGATCATGCAGGAAGCAACCTATGTTCGACGATAACCGACAAATTTTGCTGGTTCAAACCCACAATCGATGTTGGCATCCCGCCGGAGGTTCTTGGCGGTTCGTGATCCAATCGGCGGCCGGAGAAATCTTGTTGGACGCTGGCGATATCGAGCCGGGTGTATCGGGCGAGCGTCTGGATCTATTGACGGTCGTGCGAGGATTGGAAGCCTTGGAGCAGGAGTCCTGCGTCACACTAGTCACGGATCAACGTTACGTCATCCGTGGCATGCGTTATGGCTTGGATGAATGGCGCGAACAGGATTGGAAATGGCAGCGATTTGGTGATCTGGTCGAAATCAACCATGCCGATCTATGGAAGAGATTGGATCATGCTCTGTCGTTTCACCAGGTCCAATGCCGCCAGTTCCGCATCGATCCCGCTCACGCACAACGTCATGTGCCCAAGCCCCACTTTGCTCGTCGCCGACGAGGTCGAATCTTGACGGTCGAAGAGGGGGGAGAGACAGCCGTCCCGGATTCGGCGGCGCCTCATCTGCGCGGGCTGGACCCGAATTGGTTAACGGCGGCATCGGCCGTTGGAATGGAACTTTGCCAGCGGTGGGACCACCAATTGGTCGGTTCGATCGCCAACTGAGGCCGAAGTGGAGCCCGCACGACGCTGGATTTTCTCGTCCGGCGCGACGAAATATTTTCGCAAATAACTCATGCCCCTTGTGAATGGAAGCGCATCGATGACCACAGGATGTACGGTGGCGAGCACGGTTTCGCTCTTGGATTTGCAACGCCTGTTTGATGGACAGTTGGAAGACCCCACCACGTTGTTGGGGCCCCAACCATGTGCCCAGGCCCCAGCGCAGTGGACGCATGTTCGCTCGTTTCTGCCCGAGGCCAGCTCTGCGTGGTTGCAACATTCCACCGATCCGATTCAAATTCCGATGAAACGCATTCATCCCTCAGGGCTCTTCGAGGGTTTGTGCCCTGTCGAATGGCGCGGTCATGGACGCGAGTCAACTTCCTCTTATAGAATTGGGTCCTCGAACGTGTCGGGAGAAACGAAGGTCTCTATGGATAGTTACGCAGTTGCACCGTTGTCGACCGACTTCGATCAGTATTTGATCGGCGAAGGAAAACATCGAAGAATCTACGATGTGCTCGGCGCGCATGGTCGAACCGTTGATGGAGTCGTGGGCGTCAACTTCGCCGTTTGGGCACCGAACGCGCGAGGAATCTCGGTCATTGGCGACTTTAACGGCTGGGACCATCGCCGAAATCCGCTCCAGAAAATGCCTGGTGGCGCTGGGATTTGGGAAGTCTTTATTCCGGGCATCGCGACCGGTTCGCTCTACAAGTTTCGCGTGACCGGCGCTGACCGGCAGGTCACGGATCGAACCGATCCGATGGGCTACTCGGCCGAACTGCCGCCACGGACCGCTTCGGTTGTCGTCGATCTGGACTCGTATACTTGGAACGACCAAGACTGGATCGCTCGTCGCGCGGGCAGCAACGCCTTGCAGCAACCGATGAGCGTGTACGAGGTTCATTTGGGTTCGTGGCAAACGGACCCAGCCATGCCGAATGGTTGGTTGAACTATCGTGAGTTGGCGCATCGATTGGTGAAGTATTGCCAAGAAATGAACTACACGCATTTGGAATTGCTGCCCATTAGCGAGCACCCCTACACCGGTAGTTGGGGCTATCAAACGACTGGATACTTTTCCGTCACGAGCCGCTATGGCAGCCCCGCCGACTTTATGTACTTTGTCGACTACTGTCACCAACATGGCATTGGAGTGATCATCGACTGGGTGCCTGCACATTTTCCGAAAGATCGACACGGCTTGGCTCGCTTTGATGGCACGGCTCTCTACGAGCATTTGGATCCACGTCAGGGCGAACATCCCGATTGGGGCACGTTGATTTTCAATTACGGACGCAACGAAGTCCGCAACTTCCTGATTGCGAACGCCCTATTTTGGTTGGATAAGTACCACATTGATGGGCTTCGCGTCGACGCTGTCGCCTCGATGTTGTATTTGGACTATAGTCGCCAACCCAACCAGTGGATTCCCAATCGTCATGGGGGCCGCGAAAATTTGGAGGCCATCTCGTTACTCCGTGAGTTTAATGAGGTCGTGCATGCGGAGTACCCCGGTGTGGTAACCATCGCCGAAGAAAGTACTGCTTGGGAAGGTGTCTCGCGGCCGGTTCACTCGGGTGGCTTGGGCTTCAGTCTCAAGTGGAACATGGGTTGGATGAACGACACGACCAAGTACTTTCGCCACAATCCGATTCATCGCAAATACCATCACAACGAACTCACGTTTTCATTGATCTATGCCTTCCATGAAAACTTTACGTTGCCACTTTCCCATGACGAAGTTGTGCATGGCAAGCGATCCTTGTTGGATCAAATGCCCGGCGACTTGTGGCAGAAGTTTGCGAATCTGCGACTCTTGTACACGTACATGTGGATGCATCCCGGGAAAAAGTTGTTGTTCATGGGCAGTGACTTTGGCCAGTGGACGGAATGGAACCACAATCGCGAACTCGATTGGGGATTGTTGAAGTTCGATACACACGGTGGGCTGAAACAATTGGTGTCCGATTTGAATCGACTGCACGTGGCCGAGCCGGCACTTCACGAACTGGATTTCGACGCTGCCGGATTTCAATGGATCGATTGTTTGAATGCCGAAAATAGCATCTTGGCGTTCCTGCGCCGAAACCAGGCTGGTGATCAAACGGTCTTTGCGGCGTTTAATATGACACCGGTGGTGCGACGAGACTATCGGCTGGGCATGGACGCCCCCGGAACCTATCGCGAGATTCTCAACTCGGATTCGAAGTTTTACGGTGGTTCCAATGTCGGGACGCTTCAATCGATCGCCGAGCCCATACCGGCCCAAGGCCGACCTTATTCGATCCTCCTGAATCTGCCGCCGTTGGCTGGGATTGTCTTGAAACAGGTAGCGGATGAACCCCAATAACGACTTGACCCACTTCGACCCAAACGGCAACGCCCGAATGGTCGATGTTGGCTCCAAAGCGCCTACCGAACGGATCGCCGTCGCGCGAGCCCAAGTTCGGATGAATCGCGAAACGGCGGACCTGATCCAACAGAAAGCCGTACACAAAGGCGATGTGTTGCAAGTCGCCAGGGTCGCGGGAATCATGGCCGCCAAACGGACCGACGAACTGATTCCGCTGTGTCATTCACTAAATCTGAGTAGCACAGAAATCGAATTTGAGTTCGTGGATTCCAACCTGCTTCAGATTACGACTCGCGTCAAAACCACGGGGCCGACCGGTGTTGAAATGGAAGCCTTGGTTGCCGCCAGTGCCGCGGCACTGACGGTCTACGACATGTGCAAGTCCGTCGACCGCTTGATGGCCATCCGCGAAATTGTCCTGTTGGAAAAACGCGGTGGCAAGTCCGGAACGTGGCTCCGCGAAGCTATAACTTAGCGAACGGTTTCGCACGGCAGCGGAGAACCATGCTTATTGTTCATCGAGTGAAATCGAATTGATGACCGCGCGACGTAACAGAATGTAGTTTCGACCTTGATGTTCGGTAATCAATCCCTCCACTTCCCACGTCGCTGACTCATCGTGGCGAGTCATGATTTCATAAACGCGTTCCAACGTGAGGTTCTCGACGACGGTGACCGTGGTTTCGAGACTGGGCAAAACACAGTTCATTCGCTCACCAACGGGCGAGAAAGTCGCATTTGGGTCGCGGACCTCGCGACCTTCACGCAACCGATTGCTGGGGGTCACGCTTTGCGGCGAGTCTTGGGTGTTGCTCGTGATTCGCGAGGTTCCCGAAGCCAAGAAGTAACGACTTGGTTGATCGCTGGTTCGTGTCGTATCGATCTTGAAAGAAAAAGGATTGGTTGTGGCGGCAACTGAAGCGCCAACCGCCATGCTCTGAGGTCCAGATCGATAGTCACGCCACACCAGACCCACCACTACCGCAACCAACAGAACGCCCGAAACTCGTTGTAACACGGTGAGACCTCGCTGAAAACAGAATCTAGTACTTTGTCACAACCAAATCGTAGGGGCTGGTAAAAGGGTAGGAGCCCATGGTGAAAAGCACCTGCAGGCCCGTGTCGGCAATGAACTCCGGCCACCGTTACCAAACCGAGCCCTTGCCAACTGGTGACAAAGCCTAAGACGGTTTGTTCATGGTAATACCGAACAACGCAAGTACGGCGCCGATGTAAATCATGGGCCATCCCATCCAATTCGGAGGTGTGATGACCTTCTTCGTATCGTCCGTGACCGTTTCGGATCGAGTGTAACCGGCGGTGGTAAGTCCCGGCCGACCGCTTTGTGATACCGTTTGGTATTGGGGGAGGAACATTCCGCCATTCCCCTGTTTGGCTACCTTTTCGCCATTTTCCTTATAGACACTGCCGGTTAGCTCCAGTCCATCGTGTTGCTCGTGGAGGAACTTGGTAGCTTGAGGGGTCAAAACAAACGACTCGACGACGCGGAAATGAAATCCAGCAAAGATCATCAAGAAGCCGACGGTCATGTAATGATTGCGGTTCCAGTTCATCGATTTTCGCTCGCTAGCAAACTAGGCCCCCGATTTCTATATCGATCGGAGTAAGGGCCGAGAGTTGTGATCACGGCGGGATTCCCTTGGCACCGATTGTGATCAATGCACGGAATTTGCAAGTTTGGTGGCCCAGGATTAGGCTTTGTCCCCAACGGGGGCTGAATACCTCCCGTTTTGTCTGTTTGTCCGGGATTTTGAATGCCTGCTCAACGAGCAGACGCGTTTTTGACAAAGCCTAGCCAAGTAGCCGCATTCCGCCCAAAGTGGTCTAATCATGCGCGATGGAATCGACCTCCGCGGGACCGTTGGGGACGCGATTGACCACCTAGATTGAGAGCCTACATGTCGCGTTTTAAGAAGAATCAAAAGCCACCCGTTTCGAAATGGGTAGTGGTCTTGCTTGTGATGGCAGTGATTTACCTTCTGCTCCAACCGTTAGCCAATCGTCAATTTGGTTGGAATTTGCCGGCACTCAATTCGTTGTTGCCCGATCGTCCTGGTGAAAGTGCCGACAACTCGGAACCCGAACCGGATCTCGAGCTCGCGGGATCGAAAGAATCGACGAAAGTTCCCGGAGCCGACAAACCCAAACCCCAGTCGCAGGCCACAAAACCATCGCCTCCCAAATCGCAGACGCCGCCAATATCGCCGGCAGAATCGGATTCAAAGGCCCAGCCTCCACTACCAGACGTTGATTTGACATCTCAAAGGCCCAGAGCTCCGCCCAAGGACCGGGATGAAAACATGGCCGCAGAGCCGTTGTTGCACGGCGTGTTGCGCCGGTTGGGGCGTGACGTGTATGTCTCACCGGCCGGTCTGCGGTACACGCCCGGCAGTGCCGATGGTCATCGTCTCGAACACTTGGCGCGGCATTTAGAAGATCAACCGAATCGAAGTGGTCGCCACGGTGTCTTTAGCGGAGATATGGAGCAGGTACTCAAACGAATTGATCTGGGATATACCCGAGCGAAACAACGCGGCCCTATGACGTCGATGCGAGTGGAAGAAGAGCGAACGGTGTTCGAAGTGACCTTTGAGGAACCGATCGGCTACGTCGGAGGACGGGAAGGCGCGCGCCTTCGTCGTCCCGCGACCAACAAATTGCGACTAGTTACCGAACAAGACCGGGTCATCACGGCGTTCCCATTCTGACGCCGCCTCAACATTCCGATCCCCCGGGGTCCCTGTTGAACTCGGGCGATCTGAAACCCAGAGCCATTGGGCTCACGTCGCCCAACGACTTGAGAAGGTAACGCGTTCCAAACGAAGAAGCGTCTCCGAAAAACTACTTCGTTTCGTACTCCCGCATCAAACGATCGGCAAAGAACTCGAACATTCTTTGCGTGACATAAGGCTGGTACGCTCCGAATCCATGCCGCGTCCCCGGCAGGTACAGCATGTCGAACTTCTTGTTGGCCTTGATCAGGGCATCTACCAATCGCAACGTGTTGGCGGGATGAACGTTGTTGTCCAATTCGCCGTGCACCAAGAACAAGTGATGTTTTAGGTTGGCGGCCAACTCCGCGTTGGTGGGAACCTTGATTTCAAACCGAGTTTTCTGCTCGGCTTTTGATTCTTGGTTCTCTTGCTTGCCTTGTTCTTCTTGTTTTTGGCCATCAACTTGTTCGTCTTGTTGCTTCTCGTCGTTGAGTTGGTTTTCAGTTTGCTCTTGTTGTTCTTGTTGCTCGCCTTGCCGACTACCTCGGCCGCGGCCGCGTCGGCGTTGTTGGTCGCGGCCCGCTTGTTGTTCGGTTTGCTCCTGTTGGACTTGTTGCTGCTGTTGCTCTTGTTGTTCTTGTTCTTGCTTTTGTTGTTCCTGCTTTTGTTGTTCTTGTTGCTCTTCTTGCAGCCACAGCGGCAATGGTTCGTGGTCGCCCCACAGTCGTTGTTCGAAGGACCATGGATCTTCGTCGGTGGCCATTTCGTAATCGAAAAAGAAGTCCTCAGGCTGCACGTCGAGAATCGCCTGCAGGTCCGAAGGTCCACTTTGCGATTGGCCACGTTCGGTTTGGCGGTTGGTTCCCGAATCGGCGGTCTGTTCAACCGGAACTTCGCGGAGACCATGCCATCGCTCGGACCACGAGTTGTTGTAAATGTTGTTGTCGTGATTACCGGCTGTTGAAAATCCGGCCTTGAAAAAGTCGTTGTAGGGAGGAACCATCAATGCTGCCGCCGTCATGAAACCACCGCCCGAATGCCCGTACATGCCAACTCTTTCGATGTCGATATACGGAAATCGTTGCGCCAATTGTTCGATCGCGGCCTTTTTGTCCGCCAACGCATAATCACGCAGATTGAAATAGCCATAACTGGCATAAGCCTTCGACCGACCGGGCGTCCCACCGCGATGTCCGACCTGGATCACAATAAATCCGATCTGCGCCAATTGCTGTTCTCCCGCGGTAGCTGTAAACGTATGTCGCGTGCCCTCTTGTTGTGGACCTGGGTAAACATAGGTAATGATCGGATATTTCTTATTCGGATCAAAATTGAACGGCTTGTACATGTTGCCAAACAGATCCGTGACCCCGTCCGAAGCTTTGACCACAAAGGTCTCGGGCATGCGGAACCCCACTTGTTCCAATCGACTGAGATCGCATTCCTCTAGTTTCAAAACTTCCACGCCGTCGCTATTGCGAAGTACGGAACATGGCGCCAAATCGACTCGTGAAAAGTTGTCCACCAAGTATTTTTTGCTCGGCGAGAGTATCGCCGTGTGGTTGGCGTCTCCTGGGTTTAGCAACTTGAGGTCGCCTCCGTCCAAACGGATGGAGTACAGATGGGAATAGTTCAAGTTTTCACCCGGTTCCCGGCCCAGCGCGGTAAAATACAAAATCCGATTCTCTTCATCCAAATCAACCAACCGGTCAGCAAAGAAGGTTCCCGACGTAATCGCGTTCTTCAACTGACCCTGGTTGTCGTACAAATAGAAATGCCCCCAACCACTCCGTTCGGACCACCAAATCATCTCTTCGTTGTTCTTCAAGAAGCGAATTGCTTTCGGAGCAATCGTCGACTTTTCAAAGCCTTCTTCAAATATGGACTTGATCTGGCCATTGGCGAGTTCCAGCGCGCAGTACTCGACATTGCGCAACAATCGATCGCGTCGCAAAAAACGAATCGAATCATGGGTCTCGCTGAACCGGATGTCGCTGTAAAACTCGTCCTTCCAGCGAGGTGCAATCCGAGTCAAGGCCGTTTGACCTAGTTGGAACCAGTACAATTCGGACTTGCGGACGGCTTCTTCACCAGGCATCGGGTAACTGTAAGTTTCCAGGGCCGGACGTGGTGTGGCCAAAGAATTGATCACCCACAGATCGTTGACACCCCGCGAATCCGAACGCGATACATAAAATTTCTGCGAGTCTTTTGACCAAGTAATGTTGGGACGTGATAGAGCGTCCTCTTTGATCTCCTGTGGGGCACCTCGGCGACCGGAGCGACCTACGAAACTGTACTTGTCGGCACCGTCGGTCGTGAGTTGCACCGCCAATTCATCCCACTTCGGATCGACCTTTGGACCGGCTGTCGCTTCATCCACGGGCTTTTCCGACTCCTGAGTCTTTTGTTCCGTAGTCTCCGTATTCTGTTGTTGACCGTCTTGTTTGACTTCCTCTTGTTTGACTTCCTCTTGTTTTTCGTGCTCTTGTTTTTCGTGCTCTTGTTTGATTTCTTCTTGCTTGATTTCGTCCTGTTTGACTTCCTCTTGTTGGACTTGCTCTTGCTTGGTTTCTTCCTGTTTTTCTACTTGTTTTTCCTGTTCCTGTTGTGTTTCTTCTTGCTTCACCTCTTCCTGTTTGCCTTGCTCCTGTTTTGTTTCTTGCGTTTGAGTTTCTTGAGTTTGAGTTTCTTGAGTTTGCGTTTGAGTTTCTTGAGTTTGCGTTTGAGTTTCTTGAGTTTGCGACTCCTGCGCGGAGGCCTGCCGCAGATTCCAAAACCCGGTTGACGATGCTTCGTTGGGCTCGAGTCGCGGACCGTCTACCTCGGTCCCTTCCTTGATCTCTACCTTGGTCCCGTCCTTAGTCTCTTCTTTAATCTCTTCTTTAATCTCTTCTTTGATGACTTCGTTCGTTTGCTCTGTTAGGGCCGGTGGTGGATCCGTTTTTGGCGGCTCCGTCGTGGGAGTAGGTTCTTCAGGCACTCGCACCAAATACAAGTTATGGCCCTTGGCAAAAACATAAGACTTGCGATCCGGTGAAAAGTTTCGATGGGCGTCGTTGGGCCCCGGCGGGTTCGCATCCCCAGGTCGTTCGCCGCGTTCTTGTTGGCCACGCTCGCGTCGCTGTTCGTTGTCTCGCTGTTCCTCCTGTTGCCGCTCCTCTTGTTGCCGATCTTCTTGTTGCCGATCTTGCTGTTGGTCCTGCTGGCGTTGATCCTGTTGTTGGTCTTGCTGTTGTTGATCCTGTTGCTCCCGTTGGCCCGGCGGTCGGCGTCCACCGCCGAACGGGGCTGGAGGCGCGGGGCCAAGTTTCTTCAGCTCTTGCGACTTGAGCGCGTATTCGTATTGAATCTGCTCCACTACGAACTTCAGATTGTCGTCTTTCGCGCTGACCTCCAACCGAGTTAGCGATAGCTGGTTCGGCTCAACGGCCTGGCGAGACAGGGTCGACAATTGTCCAGCCAACTTCACATGATCGAACAACGGTAGCCGCGTCCCATTCTCTGGATTCACTCGCCAATACTTCGTCCCGGCGGCTGTCTTGTACGAGTACCAGAACTCATCGGTTTTATCGATCCAGTTGGGTGTTACCGACGTGCTGTAGACGAATTGACGCAAATACGTCGAGCTATATTGCTCGGCTTGCCGGAAGTTGGGTGTTGTCACGCGCTGGCGATCGTCATCCGCTTGGAAAATTCCGGCCCGGCTGACGTTCGCGACAATGCCCAGGCCAGCCACTGCAACCAAACTTGCCAGTCCCCAACCGAAAGTTTTCCAGATCTTGGTCACGATTCGCTGCCGAGCAACGGTCGCAAATGGACGACCCGTCAGAAGAAGATTCCGCAATTCTTTGGTCAACATGGCTTTCAAATTCCATCGATCTTGTGATTGGTCCACGCCCCGCGATCTCCATAGGTTACCTAGAACCCGACTTTCCCGAGTAGGGTTTCGCTAAGAATTTGGAACATCGTCCAGATTTCTGAAATTTCGGCGTCACAGGAATCCAAAATCCGCGTATTGGATTCGTGCCAGGCAGCCTTTGGCCCTAAAAAACAACACCGAGCCTGCCAGCGATTTGCACCAAAAATTCGGTCGCAAGCTTTCTAAACAAACCAGCTCCAACGGAGAAGAGCCATCATGCCAGACGGACGACGCAAACGCCGGTTTTCCTTGAATCAGACCAAACGCCAATGGTATGCGAACCACCGAGCCCGCCGATTCGCACAGCGGTTCTTTGGCCTATGCTACCCCGATGCCAGGTCCCAAGCAGCTATTTGATGAACCAACCTACGCCCCGAAAAAGTACGCCGAAAAAATGGAGTCGGCAGATCTTCCCGCACACTTCTCTTGACCTTTCGCGAAGCGAACTCCCAAGCAGTGATTGCTTATTCACGAAGCTCCACAATTTTTTGACCTTCGATCTGCCAGGCGTCAAGCTCCGACAACAGCACCCGACACGGCAACCCAGCTGTTACCTTAGGCGCAAACGCCAAGTCGTTCGCTAGGATCACTCGGAGTTCCATGTCGTTCGGTCTCTTTTTTATCGATTCAACAGTGAACCAAACCGGTTCCGCGAGGAGGCCAACCCGATGGGTCATCCGGACTCTTAACTTCGCCAACTCAACAGTT
>JAEUIP010000153.1 GCA_016795075.1 Planctomycetaceae bacterium
TAATATCGTATCCGTGCTGCTCCAACCAGAACACAAAGGGGAATTCCAAGATAAAGAAATCGCCCGAGCCAATCGACAAGGGTTGGTCCATGATTTGGCAGTACTTGCCATACGGGCGATTGAAGCTAACTTCCACGTTCCCGCCCCAATACCATTCATGCGTGCCATCATCATAGAGCGAAAATTGCTTGGGCCAGCGATTGTAAGCGTGCCAAGTGTGATCACTGCACTGAAAGATCAAGTCAGCAGGGCGGCCATCACGCACCACAAAGATCACGTAACTTTGCAGTCCTTCGGTTGCTTCGGTCAACTTGCCCACGTACACACCGCTGACGGCATCTTCGGGCACCATCCATTCGGCACTGACGGACCAAGCACAATCGCGCAGCCGCTTCTCGCCGATCGGCGGGTCGGGTTGAACCACGCCCTGGAACGGTCCAAGTTGGGCGATGCTTCGACCGCCGTCTCCGTTGTAATAACCAAGTCGAAAGATCTCAATCGTAAAGTTCGATGCTGGGTTGGTACTGACAAAGAACTGGATTGATTCACCCGCTTCGATACTGGCGTGCGAGACATACCCTTCGATCCACGGGCAGCGGTACCGAGTCGCCGGATCGATCCGCGTCTTTTCCAACATCCACTGCCGCGTTCCCGGTCGTTGATTTTCGGCGACAACAAGATTGTCGCGAACTCGCCCCGATACGACCCCCGGGAGACTGGTTCGTTCAACTTCTGCTCGTGCCGATCCAAACATCGTTCGCCACGCCAAACTAGGCAGCAGCGTCATCCCAGGAATCCAAGCCAACCACTGTCGACGATCAAGCATTGAAACGGTCTCCCGAACGAAGTTGGCAGAAAACAATCGGCCGGATTATCCCGACTTCAGGCGAATGAAATATACCATAAACGCCAGTGAGAAGTATCTTTTCGCACGAGGCAGGCAATGGTCCATTCAACTGAGAAGTGACTCCCCAAGTCTCTGACTGGTATCGCACCTCGTTTTGTCCTATGTTGACGGGTTGAAAACAGAGTCGTTTGCTCGCTCACGTTTCACGTTTTAGAAAGTTGCGTCATGCCTCCACGACCCTTCAAACAAGTTGACGTTTTTACGGCGGTGCCCTATCGAGGCAATCCGCTTGCGGTGGTTTTGGACGGGACCGGTTTAGACACAGCGACGATGCAACACTTTACGAACTGGACAAATTTGTCCGAGTGTACCTTCATCTTGCCGCCCACAGCCGAAGGCCGCGCGGCCGGGGCGGACTATCGCGTGCGAATTTTTTGCCCAGGCCGCGAGCTACCCTTTGCCGGTCATCCGACGCTGGGGACTTGCCATGCCTGGTTACAAGCCGGTGGAATTCCGCAATCGCAATATGTCGTGCAAGAATGTGGTGTGGGCTTGGTCAAGATCCGTCGCGATGGAGATCGGCTGGCGTTTGCTGCTCCACCACGAATCAAAAGTGGGCCCTTGGACGAAGCTGATGTCCAACAGATCGCTCGCGGTTTGGGCGTGCCCCGCGAGGCGATTGTTGCACATGCTTGGTGCGACAACGGGCCGAATTGGCGCGGCGTCCTGTTAGGCAGCGCGGCCGAAGTCTTGGCCCTAAAACCCGACGCCGCAATCTTGGCAGGATTGGACATTGGTGCGGTGGGACCACGCGGCAAGGTCGGATTGGTCGGGCCCCAGCACCATCACGAGACCGACTTCGAAGTCCGCGCTTTCTTTCCCGGCAACAATGGACTGTGCGAAGACCCGGTCACCGGCAGTTTGAACGCAGCACTCGCCCAGTGGCTCATCGAATCAGGCCTCGCCCCGGACCAGTACATCGCTGCCCAAGGCACCGCACTGGGCCGCCAAGGCCGAGTCCACATCAATCGTGACGAAGCCGGCACCATCTGGGTCGGAGGTCATAGCGTGACCTGCATTGATGGACATGTCGAGTTGTGAGTTTTAACTTTGTCGCAAGGAACTGACTAGATTCGTGCGCGTGGCTTGATAAGCGGGGATGATTCCGGCGAGAGAGCCCAAAATGACCGAAATGCCTAATCCCGAGGCGATCATTGCTGAAGACGGACGTAAAGTGATCGCCACTCCTTCGGCTCCAACGGAAAAATTCCCCCACGTCAAAATTGTCCACGCCAGTCCCACGCCCAAGGCCCCCCCCCAGAAACACAACAAGGTGCTCTCGGCCAAGATCAAACGCATCACTCGTCCAGGCCGTACTCCCAGCGTTTGCAACACCGCGTGTTCTTGCACGCGATCTTGGACCGACATCACCGTCGTCGTGGCGACCAATGATAAAACCAAGCCAACACAGGCCAAACCCAACCAATACGCGTAGCCAATCAAATCAACAAGGTCCGAGATCGTCGCGGTTTGAAAGGCCCCCTTCGGACGAGTCGTCGTGGGTACCAAACCCGATCGCAACTTTTCGTCGATCTGCTTGGCCACGCGGTCTGGTTCGGCACTTGGGTCCAGAGCCACTTCCAATTGTGTCACCAATCCTGCTGCCGTCTGGCTTTCAGCCAACTGCAAGAACAACAAGTGACAGTAGATCAAGTCTTCTTCGGCAGAGGAGTCGGACTCAAAAATCCCGGCCACATGCACCGACATGCTTCCAAAGGTTAGTTGATCGCCTAATCGCACTCGTCTCCGCAGAGCAAACTGCCGACCCACCACCGCCGCATCGGTTCGACTGACAAACGCTGGCCACTGCCCCTCGATCAACCGCAGTTCTCGACTTTCTGGTAGCTTCGCCGCCGGCACTCCATGGACAACCACCACATCCAACGAGGCGCGGCAGTTGTTTGTCCAAACTTGGATCGGTAAGACGTCCGTTACCCCGGATACTTGAGCAATTTGCCGCGAGTAGTCTTCTGGCAAGCGACTACTCGTTGGGCAAAACCGATTCTCCTGAAACACGATCAAACGGCGCTGTGCGTCCTCACCTTGCACCATGCGATTCAATCCCTCTTGAATCGACCCGATAAAACACAGCACAAAGATCGCCACCGACGCGCCGCTGACGGTCAAGAGACTGCGAGTTCGGTGCCGCCAAAGTGTTTTCCAGATATACGGTGCAAAGCGAAACATGAAATCTCTTGGTCGTTAGTGAATCAAAGTCCGGAGAACGCGGCCGAGGGCGACTGACTCGGCCCGATCGCGCGGCCGTGTTCCAATCGCAATTGCCGCTTGGCAATCGACGCGACATCGACGTCATGGGTGACGATGATCAGCGTGATCCCCAATTGCCGATTCAGTTCTTGCAGGAGCGTTTGAATCTGGCGGCTGGTTTCTTCATCCAAATTTCCCGTTGGTTCGTCGGCGACCACCAACGTTGGATGCGTGACAATCGCCCGAGCGATACCGACGCGTTGCTCCTGGCCACCGGACAATTGTCGCGGGTAATGCTGGGCCCGATCCGACAGGCCAACGACTTCCAGAGCGAAGTTCACACGCTTTCGCCGATCGCTATTGGACATTGGCAACAAGAGCAGCGGCAGTTCGATGTTTTCATACGCCGTCAGCACTGGAACGAGATTATGCGTCTGGAAGATATAACCCAAATGTGCCGCGCGCCAATCGGCCAGTTTGCCTCGGGACAGACCGGTGATCGTCGTCCCAGCGACAGCGATACTGCCCGCGTCGGGCTGATCGATGCCCGCGATGAGATTGAGAAGCGTACTCTTGCCGGTACCGCTTTTGCCCATCAGCGCCAACAAATCACCCTTTTCAATATCCAAGTCCAAATCCAACACGGGAGTAATGATTTCATCACCTTTGCGAAACCGTTTGGTAAGATTCCGAATTTCAACGAGCGGCATGATGCTTCCTTATTGGTTCGGCTTGCAGCGAGGGAAATCAAAGTTCCGAGTGGCTGTCGGCGGGACGTGGCCGAACTCGCGCACCTTGCGACAAGGACTCCCGGCCCGCGACGATCAATTTGTCGGTCAATGTCAGTCCGGTAACCACTTGGATTAGATTCTCGCCTTGCGGTTGGCCCAATTTCACAGATCGTTTTTCGGCTCGTTGCTCTGGCGTCATGACCCACACTTGCGATTGCCCCTCGCTCTCGGTAAGCAATGCCCGCGGAATCAAGACGCGAGTGACGGGTGCGACCTGTCCTTGGGAGTCATTCGCTTCCAACGCCAGAAACGTGGCAGTCACCAACATCTCCGGTCGAAGCACGTCGGGCGGATCAATGATGGCAACTTTCACTTCGACCGTATTCTTTTGGATGTTGGCGGTGGACGTCGACAGAAGCACTCGGCCCCGAAGCTTACCTGGCAAGGAAGCGGTTTCGATGCGTATTTCTTGGTCGGGCACGACTTTGGAAAAATCCTCGAGACGAACATCCGCGCGAACCTGCAACGATGCCGGGTCATACAAGGTCGCAATCGTGGAACTTTCGTGCCCACCGCCTTTGTCGATGCCCATCAAACTACTACCGGGCTCGACCAATCGTTCCAAGATGCGGCCTGAAATGGGCGCGCGAATCGTCATGCGTTCAACGACCAATTGTGCATGTTCCACATCAACCTCGGCTTCGGTCAATCGCGCTCGGGCGGCTGCGACGGCGGCATTCGACTCGGCCACGGCTTGATGCTCACTAACGCAAAGGGCCAGTTGTTGCTTCACGGCCGCGACTTGGTCACGCAAGGCAGACTGTTCTGCGACCAATCGAGTTTGCCGTTGTTCCAATTCTTCCCAAGCCGCCAAAGCCGCGTCGCGTTGGTTTCGGGCTTCGTCCACCAGTCGACCCGCCAGTGATTCTTTGGCCGCCTCGCGATTGCTGAGCAATTTTTCGGCAAAGCTTCGTTCCGCCTCAGCTGTCTGGAGAAGATAGGGGAGTTTGGCCGCTTCAATCTCGCTGCGAGCCAACGCGGCTTCGCCTTGCGCCACTTGAGCCTGCAAATGGACCGGGTATTTGAGTCGTTGGGCTGCCGCTGCCGCGGTCGCTTCGGCTTGATCCAGTTCCGCGTGTCGCAAGTCTCGGACGGCGATTGCACGTCGCAACGCCAACTGCGCGTCGGTATCGATCAATTTTGCGATCGGCTGCCCAGCAGTCACGGCTTGCCCGGCAACCACCAAGACCTCGGACACAACGCCATCGGTCAACGCCGTGGCCTTTACAGCCGAGGGGCTGGGTTCGATCCAGCCAGCCGTCTGAAACAGTGGAGTGCCCGACGCTTGTTCTTGGGCCGCTGCAATCACCACTGGGACAACGGTTACGTCATGAGCTGGCAACCAACCCTCGCGCGTCGTCCAAACCAAGAGCGAGACAAATCCCCCGATGATCCATAGTGGCAGTGCCCCGCGCAGAAGTCGTCCTAGCGAACGGGTTCGCGGCGATGATGCGATGGCCGCGTCGCGATTTCGCACCAAACCCTGAAGGTTCAATCCTGAAGGCACTGAGCTTTCTGATGGGTTACCGTTTGACATACAACTTTTCCGCTGCCAAGAGCAGGTTTCCAGCGTCGTCGCGTTTGGCCACACCTTGCACCATCACCAGATCCAATTCCTTGATTCCCAACCAAATCTTGGCATCGTGATACAAGATCTCGCCGGAAGGGTCCACGAACTGGATCGTCGCCATATTCGTTTTGAGGGCCTCTTGTTGGCAGCAATAATCCCAAGGCGTAGGGTCGTTAGCTTCCGCACAACGTGGGACGGCGGGATCTACGATGGTGAACACGGCCGCGCCCGAAACAAAGGGAGCTTCCGAACCTCCGATGTAGCCGACGATGGTTATCCGTTGACCATCTTGCGCGGAGGTGCGAGCGGTTCCGACTGGTAACGCGTCGCTGGGTTCGGCGGCTAGAAGATACGCGGCATTATTGAGTTTCTGCTCCGGGACCGCGGTCGTTTCGCCTTGGCAACCCAACACCAGACAAAGGCACATGAACCCTGCCCAAACACCGAACGGCCTCCGCAAGATCCCAAGGATGGAAACATGCAAACTCCGACGAATGATGAACTTTGACAACATCAGATTTTCCTTTCGAGAAAAATTACAGACTCCATTTTAGGCCCAGCACAACGGGCACTCGTAAAATCTTCCAGGCCGGTGGCATGGCTCCTAGTACCCCGACCGATAGCCCCACAACACAGCCACTGACAATCGCTACGGCGTCGATTTGCAAGGCAAACGCACCCATCGTGAATCGAACGGCCGTCCCATGAAACAGCAAGGTCGCCAATCCACCGGCCAAGACCGAAGCGGCAGCCGCCAGCAAGCCGCCTTCCTGTAGCAAACTCCACAAGATCGCTCGGCGACGAAAGCCGATCGACTGCAATGTTGCCAGCTCGCGGACTCTGCCAGCGACGGCGCCATACATCAAGTTCAACCCCGCAAAGATTCCCGAACCCGAAACCAACGCGGCGACCATCCAAGCCAGCCATCGCAAGGGCTGGTAGTACGTTTGCAAGGACTTGAAATACACGGGCTCCGCAATCGCTTTTAGCGCCAAGTCAATCCGCTGTTTGCAGAAGACATCGATCGCAGTCGGAGGCGTGTTCGGCTTGAGCAAACACGCAACCAGAGAAAGATCTTGTCGCTTGAGGACTTGTTGTAGGTCCGCCAAGCGACACCAAACCTCGGCGTCAAACGCTCCCCCGTTGGCCGTGAAGTGACCACTGATTTTCCACTTCACTCCTTCGATTTCCACTTCGCTTCCAATTGCCAATGCCTCCGGATCACAGTCCAGCTTCGCAGCGACCAACCGACCAATGATGACTTCACCTGGGCCAGGCCATTGTCCGTCGATAATCATGACCTGACGCCGAACCAAAGGAGCCGCATCCGTCACGCCCCGGATCAAACCCAAGCCCCCGTCCACCCGATCCACCGTTCGGATGATCGTGCCCAAATAGAGTTCCGGCGATACACAAACTTGCCCCAAGTGCTGACGAATACTGGACATGTTGGCGGTCAGTAGCCCGGGTGTGGAGGCAGCAATCGCTGATGCTTCCATGTTCATTTCCGCGCCCAGCGAATAGACCAACACCACTTCGGGATCACCACTGGTGGCCAGTGATTTTTCCAGACCTCGCACCAAGCCCACAATCACCATGACCAACAATACCACCACGGTTAACGCCATCAGCGTCAGCAAGGTTCGCGAAGGGCGGCGCCACAAATTGCGAACTGCATAGTCCCACGGCAGAAAACCCAACAGAGACATCAATATCCAATACCTTTTCACCACGAACATCAGCCACTGAGGTGCATTTCGTTTGGCGTTGATCGTAATTCGGTCAGCGGAACTTCGCGCTGCCTCAAAAATCAACCAGTTGGCAAAATTTCGTTGGGTGGGAATCCGATCAAGCAAACGACGTTCCGGGTTTCCGCCGAGAACCGAAAGCGTCACGCAACCCTAGGAAATGCGACTTCGGAACAAAGCCACTCGAATCATTCACAAAAACGCAAGTCAAGCCAACCAACCCAAAACGATGACTTGCCAAAAACGGCTCTTATATTTGCCAAGAGCAATACGCAATTCGCGCCGCTCGGCCACTTGGGCCAAAGCGAATTTCCCAATCAGCATCAAATACCAACAAGCGAAGACTCACTCCGTCCGATCCAATCACCATCGCCGCGAGAACGCGGGGTAAATGGTCGAGACTCAGCTGCTCCCGAGCGCCATTCGCCGACCAATCAACACGGCGAAGCGTGACCGCACTTTGACCACAGATTGCGGAACGGCAATGTTCGTGCCGACAAGGGAGCGGAGATCGACTTGGCGCAGACGGAGCCCTCGACGGTTCGTCGACACACCGTGGATCAGGTTTCTGACTTCGCCAGTCACCTGCACCCGAGCAATTCGCAGTGCAGCAAGTTTTCGGCTGCGCGATCGCAGCGATGGTCAAAGCTCCACAACAAGCGGGTTCAGCAGATTGGCCCTGAACAGACCCGTCGCATTGCCCACAGAACATGGGGCTAATGGGCAAAAGAATGCTCAATAGATAGGTCAAAATCCGTCCGGCCATGATGGCATTGTGAACGGTTATGCAACGTAAGTCAAGTTCAAGAGTCCAATGGCGCCGATTCGTCAGGCCGTCGGAAACAACGCGGCTGGTCGCGAATATGGCCATTCGTTTCTCGGGCGTTCATCTGGGCTTTACCAAGCAATCCTCCAAATGGCCATTCCAACAGCACCTTTGTCCTGAGCTTTCACTTCAAACTTCAAGTCACTGGGAGTCGATCGCCAACGGTGCTACTACCCGTTTCGGGGGCGATTCCAAAGATTTGAAGTAAGATTGGTTTGGGACGCGGCGTCTGTTTGCTTGGAGAGTTCCGTCGAGCCGCAGCGGTAAGTACGACTTTTCCATGGACCATAAATTGCCGCGAAGAACTCCAACAATCAGCCGGACCGTATGACACAACATCAAACCAATGTGGTGGAAAGCCATGTCTTGCAGTGCATGGAGATTTGGAGTGGCACAGAATCAACCAAAAAAGTGGTATCGGCTCCCGGATTGGATGCTTGGATTTACAGCCAACCGTATCTTGGACAATCATCGGGCGGCGACGTGCACTACTTTTCGCTTTGCGTTGGTGGCATCGTGACACGGATGGTTTTGGCCGATGTCGCGGGACACGGCGATTACGTTGCGTCGACATCCGAGAATTTGCGGCGACTATTGCGTCGGTTCATGAACTTCAAGAAACAGAATCGGCTGGTTGCGGAACTCAATCAAGAATTCATGCGGAACGAATCGGAAGGCCGTTTTGCGACGGCAATCGTGGCCACTTTTTTGAGCCACACCCGAAAGATCTTACTGACAAATGCCGGCCACCCCCGCCCACTGTTCTACAATAGTGCGGAAGAAACATGGTCGTTCTTGGACGACTCCACGATGAAAACCAATTCGGCTGGAAGCAATTTCCCTTTGGGCTTCGTGGCAGACTCGAAGTATCAACATGTGGAATTCAACGTCCGACCCAATGATTGGCTAATCCTGTACACCGATGCGCTCACGGAAGCTTCCATCCAAAACCATGAGAACGAACTATTGGGCGAGCATGGACTTTGTAAAATCGTTCAAGGGCTACCCGCGAGCATGACACCGGCCGAATTCGGTCAGGCACTGCTAACCGAGATTGAAAGTCGCTGTGGAGGTCTGAACGCGGACGATACAACCATCATGGCCTACAAGTTCTCCGATCATTTTCGTCAGCCCGGTATTCTCGAAAAATTGAAAGGATACTCGAAGCTGATCACAGGCAGTTGAAGTGGCACTCCAAATTTGAAGATCCGATCAATCCGCGCGAGGCGGATCTCTAAACTTTCACTATCTCGTGAATAACCCGTTGCGGTTCGACTCCCGTGAGGCGTTGCTCCAAACCTTGGAACGAGAAAGTAAATCTCTCATGATCGATGCCCAAACAATGCAGTAAAGTCGCATTGATGTCGTTGATGTGGACGGGGTTTTGGGCAACGTTGTAACTGAAGTCGTCCGTGATTCCGTACTCAACTCCGCCACGAATGCCCCCGCCTGCCATCCACATGGTGAAGCATTTGGGATGATGGTCCCGGCCATAGTTCTCGCGAGTCAGACCACCTTGGCAGTAAACGGTTCGGCCAAACTCGCCACCCCACACAACCAGTGTTGAATCCAGCAAGCCTCGTTGTTTCAAATCTTTGATCAATCCCGCACACGCTTGATCCACGTCGCGACATTGGGCCGGTAAATCTCCCGCGATGTTCCCATGCTGGTCCCATCCGCGATGGAGGATCTGGACCGCGCGCACGCCGCGCTCCACCATCCGCCGCGCCAGCAAGGCACTGGCGGCAAACGTTCCGGGCTTCAATGCCTCCGGACCGTACATCTCCAACACTGATGCAGGTTCATCGCTCAACTGTACCAAGTCTGGCACACTGGTTTGCATGCGATACGCCATTTCGTATTGAGCAATCCGAGTTTGAATCTCCGGATCGGACAAAGCATCAAAACGATGTCGATTGAGGTTGCTCAGCGTGTCCAACATCGCGCGACGATCGACGGGCAATACTCCCGGCGGATTCTGGAGATACAAGACAGGATCGGCTCCTGAACGCAAAGCGACGCCCGTGAACCGAGTTGGCAAGAATCCGCTGGCCCACATCCGAGTGAACAAAGCTTGCGCGGGAGCGGTTGCCGACCAAGTGGGAGTCAGTACCACAAACGCCGGTAGATCGTTGCTCTCGCTTCCTAATCCGTATGCCAACCAAGACCCCAGACTTGCTTTGCCCGGGACTTCACTTCCAGTCATGACAAAGGTACAAGCCGGGTCATGATTGATCGCGTTCGTATGAACCGACTTAACCACCGCTAACTCATCGACCATCTCGGCTGTATGCGGCAACAACTCGCTGACCCAACGTCCACACTGCCCGTGTTGCTGGAACTTGAACTTGCTGGGAGCGACTGGCAGGCGCGCCTGTCCGCTGGTCATGGTCGTTATCCGTTGGCCCATGCGGATCGAATCCGGCAGGTCCTTGTCGAATTGCTCTGCCAACCCTGGCTTGTAGTCCCACAAGTCGATTTGCGATGGTCCTCCGTTCATGTGCAAATAGATGATCGATTTTGCCTTCGGAGCAAAATGCGGCAATCCAGGCAAAGCCGGATGGACTTTATCCGACGATCGTCCGTTGCTCGCTGCGGCCACACCTGAGGAATTTACCAACGGAGCCACTCCCATCGCTGCCAACGCGATTGGCCCCAGTCGCAAGCCGGTTTCACCAAAAAAAGATCGTCGATGAAGTTGTTGTGGGTTCATCTTGCAAGACATTTCATTTGTTTTGAGTTTCAATCGAGCTGACGAAATTCGCGACCCTCGCCAGAACCTGGAGCTTGTTTTCCTGCCCCCACCAACTGGCGACGGTGCGACTTTGACAATTAGTTTCGGGTCACCGTTTCGTCGAGGTTCAAGATCAAGTTGCTGACTAACGTCCAGGTCGCCACGTCTTCCACTGGCAAATTGGCATCACGCCACCTTTCACCCGTCGTCGCGATTCGTTTGGCATCCTCCGGAGCAGCAAGCAAACGATTTCGGCATTCGGCTAAGAACTGGAGGACCTGCTCTTGCTCGTAGGCGTCCGGCTGACGAGCCAAAACCCATTCGAACAACTTGGACACGCGTGCGTTATCTTTATCTTCGTTCGACGACTGTTTCAGGAGACGTTCCGCCAGACATCGCGCGGCTTCCACATGTTGGACATCGTTCATCAACTGCAAAGCTTGCAACGGCGTATTGCTCCGCTCCCGCCTCGTGCAAAACGTCTCACGATTCGGCGCGTCCCAATTGGACATGAACGGAGGAGGGGCCGTGCGTTTGAAGTAGGTGTATAGACTGCGTCGATAAATTTCGTCGCCGTGTTGTTGGATGTAGTAACGAGTATTTGAATCACCGTAGCCGACCGGTTCCCAGATATTGGGTGGCTGATAGCTGCGAAACCCAGGTCCTCCAAGTCGATCGTTGAGAATGCCACTGACGGCCAACACATTGTCACGAATTTGTTCCGCGTCCAATCGAATTCGCGGTCCACGAGCCAAGTAGCGATTCTCAGGGTCTTTGCTCAACAAGTCGGAATTCACCACCGCACTGCGTTGAAAGGCTTCCGTCATCACCAACTCTTTCATGAGCTGCTTGACATTCCAGCCCCGATTCATGAAATAGTACGCCAGGTCGTCCAGCAGCTGAGGGTGAGTCGGTGGCGAACCCTGGCTACCAAAGTCGTCAGAAGTTTTGACCAAACCGACGCCGAATACCTGTTGCCATAATCGATTCACGGTCACTCGGGCCGTCAAGGGTTGATCGGGTGCCACGATCCATCGGGCTAAATCCAATCGGTTCAGGGGTTGGTTTTCACGAGGGACCAGAGGTGGTAACGCCGCGATGCCGCCGGGTTGGACGGCTTCTCCCGGCGCATCGTACTGCCCGCGTGTCATAACGTGAGCTTGCCGAGGAGTACCGGCGTCGCGATAAATCATGGTCCCTGGGATGCGATCCTCTAAAATCTGTCGCTGAATTCGCACGAGCTCCAATTCCTGACGAGCCTCCTGCAATGCTGGTGGTATGTCACTGGCGATCATCGCGTAGAAGTAAGCTTGAACTTCCGATTCGAAGCTCTTTGCCTCGGGACTGGTTGGCCCAGCTTGAATGACATTTGCCAATTCCCGTTTTGCTAGTGGAACCGGTTTGTTGCCATGACTTGCCCACCACGCCCGCCAATCCGATCGCAAATTGTCTTCCTCTCTTTGATTGCCGGTGATCGACAATCCGTCCCAATAACAGATCCCCTTGAATAATCCGAATTTGATCTCGTTCACTTTCGCACCGACGGGCAAATCGCCGACCGGAATCGACAACATTTGCCACTGTCCGGGGGCAGGCAATGGCCCCATGACCCGATCTGGGCTTGAGTCGACCAATTGGGCTTGCTCCGGAGCATTGGTCCAAACCCAGCGTCGACCACCTTTGTCGGTTTGGACCTCCAAATAAATTGCTTGAGGAGGTTCTAGCCGATCGGTTTGAGCCCATACTTGAATCTGGCCATTCTCCAGGATCCACTGGGGCACCAATCCCCCGGTGATCACTTGTTCCATCTTGTCGCCAAATTCCGTGACCAATGCCCGCTGGCCCATCGGTGGGTGCACTTCATCCAAACTCCAACGTTCCGCGTTGCGCGTCGTGTTTCGCTGGCTCGCACCCAAAGGTAGTTCGTCATTCAACCAAACCTGCGTGACAGGCCCGCGAGTATTCCGCGTTTGCGGAGTTTGCGCACTCCATTGTTTTGCTATTTCTAAAAGTTGGTCCTGGGCCGCATCGACGCGTTGTCGCAAGGCTGCGAGTTCGGTTGCTTGTTCGGGTGTCGGCAACTTGATGAACGGTGCGGTCGTCGAGATATTCCCGTCCATCGCCGGGTCGGCATTGCTGTAATAAAACGCGTACAACGAATAAAATTCGCGAGTGCTCAATGGATCGTACTTGTGATCGTGGCAGACGGCACAACCAGCAGTTAATCCCAGAAAGGCCTGCACCGTTGTGCTGGTGCGATCCACCGCATAGCGAAAACGGAACTCGTCGTCGATTGCTCCACCTTCGGATGTGGTCACGTTGCAACGATTGAAACCCGTCGCCACCAGCTGCGATTGGGTGGGCTCCGGTAGCAGGTCGCCCGCGATTTGTTCGCGGAGGAACTGATCGTAGGGGCGATCGGCGTTGAAGCTCTCGATGACGTAGTCGCGATAACGCCAGGCGTCGCGCAGGATCAGGCCGCGCAGCG
>JAEUIP010000154.1 GCA_016795075.1 Planctomycetaceae bacterium
CAGAGCCAGGTTGTACACTGGGTTCGATGCCGCCCATGATCGAGTTCTTCCAGCGTTACTTGTTGACGGGTGAAGAAGCCGTCCGCCACAGGAACAGTCGTTATTTGTCGGTTTGTTACGACATTTGTCATTCGGGAGTGATGCACGAATCGTCGGCGACAAATGTGCGGGCCCTTAAGCAGGCTGGGATTCGGATCGGCAAGGTTCAAGTTTCGAGTGCTCTTGAAGTCCAATTTGAGCGGCTATCCAGTGACGAGCGCGAGCGAGCGTGGGAGCGGTTGTCGAGCTTCATGGAACCGAGGTATTTGCATCAGACGGTGGTTTATCGCGCCGGGCGAGAACCAGCGTACTTCGAAGATTTACCGTTGGCGATGAATGACGCAGACGTGAAGCAAAAAGGTTGTTGGACCGTCCATTTCCATGTTCCGATCAGTGAGTCGACAGCCGGAGAATTGGGGACGACACAAGCTTCCATTTTTCAATTTATCGAAGCCGCTTTTCAAGAAAATTGGGTGCCGCCACAATGGGAAGTGGAGACATACGCTTGGAACGTCCTTCCGCCGGAGTTGAGAGCCGATAGTTTGGCGGCCGGGATTTCCCAAGAAGTCGTTGCGTTAGAGCAATGGCTGGCTCCCTATTTTGCAAGTCGGCAGCCTGGCGGGGCTGTATAACCCACACGTTTTGTTCACACGTAAATGAAAGACGGTTATGACGGAGCACTCCCAATCGCAATTGTTTTCCAATCAACAAATTGCTCAAGCGATCGATCATGCGCTGCTCCATCCCACGATGCAAGATTCGGAAATTATCGCCGGGTGCCAACTTGCGGCCGAATTGAAACTTCGTTCGGTTTGCGTGAAGCCCTATGCGATTCCGTTGGCTGCGGCGCAATTGCGCGGGACCGCGGTCGCAGTGGGTACCGTCATCGGGTTTCCGCATGGCAGTCAACCATCGGAAATCAAGGCCGCCGAGGCCGATTGGGCTTGTCGATTCGGGGCCGTCGAGTTGGACATGGTGGTTAACGTGGGGCGCGTGATTCAGGGGGATTGGGCGTTTGTCCGCCAGGATATCGACGGCGTCTTGCAAGTGGCCAGACAGCACGGTGCACTCTTGAAAGTCATTTTCGAAACCGACTTTGTGACGGCCGACGCGGACAAGCAGCGACTCTGTGAGCTTTGTGTCGAATTACAGGTTGACTTCACGAAGACCTCGACGGGATTCGGCTTTCGCAAGTTCGGCGCCGGATACGATTACGTGGGAGCGACCGAAGCAGATATTCGGTTGATGGTGGCCGCGTGTGGTTCGAATGTGCAGGTCAAAGCCAGCGGAGGAATCCGCAATCGCGCCGACGCCGTGAAGTATTTGGCACTCGGATGTACACGCCTGGGGACGAGTGCGTCCGCCGTGATTCTGAAAGATACCGGGAACGATCAACAGAGTTATTAATGCCATGGTTTGGTAACTTGTTGATGCAGTTTACTTGCACATGCTGGCCAAGCGTCCGACCGCCACTTATAGTAGGAAAGTGCCCCGCCCTGGCGATCATTTGATTCCATTAAGTTCTCTAGAACTGAGACGTTGCATGAACCAACCGCCCAACAATGTACTGGAAACCCAGCACGATCGGTTGGCTTTGGAACAACTGCGGCAGCGATTGAACCAAGCATTGGTTGGCAAGTCCGATGTCATCGAAATGGTCTTGACTTGCTTGCTGGCCAAAGGGCATTTGTTATTTGATGATTTACCTGGATTGGGCAAAACAACTCTAGCCAAGGCCATCGCCAATGGGATCGGGGCCAAGTTCGCACGGGTTCAATGCACGCCGGACTTGCTTCCCGCGGATATCACGGGATTCAACATTTTCGATCAAAAGGATCGCGAGTTTCGGTTTCGCCCTGGGCCAATCTTCTCCGACATTCTCTTGACTGATGAGATTAATCGGACGACGCCGCGAACGCAGAGCGCGTTGTTCGAAGCCATGGCCGAACGGCAAGTGACCATCGACAGTCAGTCGATGCCTTTGAGTCCGTCATTCTTCGTGATTGCGACCCAGAACCCGGTCGAAAGTCATGGGGCTTATCCGTTGCCGGAAGCCCAATTGGATCGTTTCACGATGCGTTTGAGCATTGGGTACCCGGATCGAAGTTTTGAAATGGAGATGTTGGCTCGCAATATTATGGAAGCGGATGAATCGCGGAACGGGGCAGCGGCCGAGAACGGTCCCGTGCTATCGATGGGACAGTTGTCGCGAATTCAGCGGCAAGTGGCGGCGGTTCCGGTCCATGAAAAGTTGCGGGGTTACTTGATCGATCTCTGCCGCGAAACGCGCGAGCATCGAGATCTGCCCATGGGAATCAGCCCTCGCGGGGCAATTACTTGGATGAAGTGCGCGCAAGCGGCGGCCTACTTGGCGAATCGAAACTTTGTAGTTCCTGAAGATGTGCAACGCGTTGCGGGAGCTGTGCTTTCGTTGCGATTGAGCCCGTTCTCGGAGAAACCAGAATCGTTCGTTCGGAAACTGCTACAATTGGTCCCGGTGCCGATCTAACAGGCCCATCGCAAGCAACATGGATCGAGCGCCGTGGGTTTGCGGAATGCAAGTTGGGGTGTCGAGGGCGAGTGAAATAGGTCGAGAAAACTCATGCAAACACAACTACTCGGGATGCTCTATCGATTTCTCGAAGTGTCGGCGAATGCCGCTCCAACGATCCTGGTTGGATTCTTGATTGCCGGAATAATCAAACGTCTCATGGGGTATGAACTGACGCGCGCATGGTTTGGCGGTAGTTCTCTTCGTAGTATTCCCCAAGCCTGGTTGATCGGAATGCTGCTACCGGTCTGCAGTTTGGGGGCGTTGCCGGTGATCCGTCAGATGCACAAAGCAGGTGTACCCGGTGGGGCTATATTGGCCTTTGCAATTTCAGCGCCATTGTTCAACCCCATTAGTTTGCTGTATGGCTTGTCGGTCGGTGATCCATTGGTGATTTTGACATTTGCCACATTGTCTTTGTTGATCGTGACGGCGGTTGGGGTCATGGTTGAAAAGTTGATGCCATTCCCGGCGCGTGAGGCCGAAAATGTGCCACCGGTCAGTTATGGGCTGCGGAGAATGGCAGCGGTCGGGGTCACTGCCAGTCGCGAGGCGTGGAGTGGGTTGATGGGCTACGTGCTTCTCGGGTTGCTTGGTTCCGCGGTCTTGAGTTTGTTCTTGCCGTACGGTTTCTTGCAGGATAAGGCGGAACGTTCGGACGTCTGGGCACCATTGTTTATGGCGGTTGTTTCACTGCCGATGTACGAGACGCCGATGACGATGATCATCAAGTTGGGCGACATGTTCCAACATGGAAACTCCGTCGGCGCCGCATTTTCGTTGATGATTTTAGGGGCCGGGATCAACGCTGGAGTTTACCTATGGTTGTGGTTGCATTATGGCAAATTGAGAACGTTTGCCTGCGTCGCCGTCTTATTTGTGATCGTCGTGGGCTTGTCTTATGTGGTCGATACGCCATTGACTCAAAAAGGTATTGAATCGCACGGTCATACCCATGCATTTGACGTTTATTGTTGCCCATTCTCGCCCTATGACCCTGTCAATCTCATGACGGTTTTTCAACGGTTTCAGGCCGACCTTGGCCAAAACCTCTACAAGGGGGCGGGGCTTGTTGGCTGGACCGTACTGCTGTTGGTGGGTTTCTGGTTCTCCCGCTCCCGATATCCGAGACTCGAAACTTGGTTGGAAGAAAAGGTGGATCGGACGGGGACCTTGGATGTTGAATTGTCCCCGGTCGTCCTCAGTGGCGTTTCGGTTGTGGGACTAGTCGCACTGAGTATCTATGGTTGTTTTCTATATTACCCGCCAATTGACGAGGTGTTCGAAGAACTCAAGCAAGCGCAAACACCGTTGGCCGCAGCGGGCGTTACCCAGGACTGGGAAGGCGTCGAATATTGGTTGCCAATTGTGGACGATTGGTCACGGCGAGTGCAAGTGAGCGCTTATTTGCGACGGATTCCACAAACGCCCGAACATGCGGAAAAAGCCCATGAGTACCGGGAATTGTTGGACCAGCTGCGACATGCAGTCGAAGACCGAGACGTGGAAGAGGGGCGTCGGCACGGATTGGCCTTGCAAGCGGCCTACTCCGAGTTCAAATCGGCCTACTTTCCGAAGAATGACGCGGCGACGCAATCCTCACCCTCGACCAATACCGAAGACGATTCCAAAGAGTGACCTGATTCACGTCGTTTCGAGGGTCACCGGACCAAAGTCTGAGGCACCACGTTTGGGATCCAACCCGAAATGACGGGAGCCAATCCCAAGGGATCGATGCCTGCGACCCACCATAATCCGGCTTGGGTTAGCATCAAGGATATCGCAACCGCCACAAGCAAACCCGCAACATCCCGAACACGCGTCCCTGCCGTTTCAATTTCTGGTTCCGTCGCTTCGGCTTCCACGTTGATCGGTAATCCATCCACACCGATATCATTCCAACTCCGTCCAGACGATGACGACCGTCGACGCCGGGTTCGTGTTCGTCCCGATTCTTCTCTGGCCCCTCGGGCAAGGTTGGAATCATTCGAATCGTTTGATTCGGCGGACTCGTTGGGAACACGATTGCTGAGTTTGGTTGCCAGTGGAGTTGTTGAATTCGGTTTTTCGGACTCGGGCTCCGTTTTCGCCGTTTCCGGGATACGTGCTGGTTTCTGTGCGGGTTCGGATGGCGACGTAGGTGCGGTTGGAGTCACGTTTGCTGTGATCGGGACATTTGGCGAGGTTAAAGTGCCTCCGATATAGGAGACGGGCTTTAGTCGGCCCGTGGGAACCAGTGCTCGCGCCCCGGTTGAACTTGACGCTCGTGAACCGGTTGGTTGAGGCTCACGTACGGTTTCAGCAGCATTGTTCGTTGGAACGACCAAAGGGGTCTGGCAATGCTCACATTTTACGGCAGAGCCTGCCAATATACTCGAGGCATAGACCGAGCCCGCCTTGCCGCAATTCGCACATTGGATTCGAAAAACCTGGTCCAAAGTTTCGGCTACCATTATTGAAGCTCACGTATTTGCGTCCGAATGACGTTCGAAGCAGAACGCCGCCAACGCGGCATGCTCATCCGAACTCCATTTTCACTTGGAACAATCTAGGAAGCAAGTGACGGTTGCCGGATCCTCCGTTGAATTGGCACCTAACTCGGCGATTCAGGCAATTTTTTCCGAATATTCCGGATTGCACGACTACTAAGGCAGAAGTATCGTTCCGTCCCGAATTGTGAGTGGCGATTATCGCGGTCACAATAGGCTGGCCAAATCGCGAACAACTTTCTCCGCGTTCCGTGGCCAACGCCTCGATCCCGTGATTCGAAGAGCGGCTTATGACTTTACCAGACGTTATCCTTGTTGCGTTCAACCCGAAGGCGGGAGCGGCAGATCGGGCGGAACTATTGGATTGTCTGCGACGGCGACTCGAAGAGCTCCGTTTCGAAGTCCACATGGTCGATGATCTAACCGAGTTAAAATCTCTGGCAGCACAATTTCAAGTAACCGGTCGATTACGATTGGTTGTTTCGGCGGGAGGCGATGGAACACTGGCGGCCGTCGCCGAAAGGACAGCGCCGGACACTAGTTTGGCCGTCTTCCCGCTCGGGACCGAAAACCTGATGGCCAAGTGGATCGGGGCAACGACCGTCGTCGACCAATTCGTTGCGGCGGTAAACGCGAACCGAACTGTTTTGAATGACGCTGCTTTGGCCAACGGGCGATTGGCGTTGATTACCATCGGTATCGGATTTGACGCGGAGGTCGTACGAATGGTCCATACTCGGAGAACCGGACACATCACGAAATGGAGCTACGCCTGGCCCATTTTGTGTACCATTTGGAAATACAATTTCCCGCAGTTTCGAATCAAGATCCAAAACTGGTCCGAAGTAGCGCTCCCGAAAAAGACAGTGACACTGAAAGATAACGGGCTGGCGGACGCCAGTCGGTTGCGGAGTTGGACGGCGCCTTGGGTTTTTATCGCCAACTTGCCTTTGTATGCGGGCGGATTATCGATTGTTCCCCACGCGCAACCCGCCGATGGCTTGCTCGATGTTGCATGTTTTAGTGGAGTTGGCAGAATTCGCGGTTTGTTCTACGCACTGTGCATCGCATTGCGACGGCATACGAAATGCCGCGACTATTCCGCTTTTCTTGCCCGACGAATCACCATCGAATCGTCCGAGGTAACCGGGTACCAAGTCGACGGCGACTATGGTGGCCAGCTACCGTTGGAGATAGAAATCTTGCCCGCGCGAATCAAACTGCTTCGATTCGACCGCCAAGATGTCAGTTTGAACAGTTGAGTCATCAATTTGATCCCCGGAAAGTGTCTCGTTTTGACAGCAAATGAGCCCAAAACGCCACAATTTTCGGCATCAAAACGGCTCGAATTGTTGGGGAAGCCGTCAGTCATTGCCCGATCGATACAAACAGAAGTCCTGCGAGAGATTCTTCGTCATTAACGTAGGATTAATGGCATGGAATCATTCTTTATTTTTCAATTAATGATATAATTTGTATGAACACGATAAATTCACGAGATGGTGGCCCGATAAATGCAGTTAGCTAGCGAATGGGTAACGACAGGGACCGAATCAGCGGCAAAGGGTTCGAACCATGAAAAAGACACACGAAAATCGCGAGCCAAGCTGGGAAATGGACACCCAATGGGCGTTGAAGTTTATTTGCGGTAAAGGGAACTCGGGTGGGATTCAGCCAGAAGGTTCCGGTGGTGGCGATTGGCTGTGCGAATCGCATTTGTCGATGCTCGACGATGAGATCGCTGTGGACTTGTCCCGTTTAGAACAGAAATACGCGAGTTTTGTGACGACCAACTCGCGGCGGAGCCGTGCCTCGGAATCGCGCCGGACGAGCGAATAGCTGTTTTATGCTTGCGGGCATTTTTGGAAAATGTTGTTTCGTGAAGGACGTTGAACGGGCAATCATCGACCGCAACCCTGGGAACCGCTCGGCAGTTGGCGAATCCGCCGGCCGTGAGCAGGCGCTCAACGGGATGTTTCGGCCCGACGTTGGGCGGTTGGGGCCGGGACTTAGGCACTTTGGCTGCCGCGACTTCGTATAAATACCGAACTTATTCGGTCTGAAATCGAGATTCCGTGGTTAAACTGGAATCGGAGTGCTGGAAATCGCTCGGATCGGTAACCTTCTACCGCTTGATCCATTCCAAAAAATGGGTCTTTTCGTTGCCAATGGACTAGGTTTCGCGGTTGCTTCGTATTCGCTGCAGTGATACGGTTGAGCGGGCTTTGGCGGGGCTGGTGATTCGGGCAAAGTAATTTGCAGAATGTTAGGGAGTGGAATCAAATGACGAGACGTTTTGGGTTTTCTTTTGTCGCGATCCTGATTGGCGTGATTCTGCTGGTGGCGATGGGAGCGGGTGGGGTTTATTGGGTCAAGTCCCAGTCGTCGGATGCGGTGTTCAGCCCGGTTTTGGCCAAGGTAACCAGTGGCGATTTTGTCGCGAATGTCCTTTGTGATGGCGAATTGCAAAGTAGCGAAAACGTCGAAATCAAGTGCGAAGTTCGTGCGCGAAACGGCGTCGTCAACGTCTTGCAGGTCGTCCCCGAAGGCACCCGGGTAAGTGCGGGTGATTTTTTGGTTTCGTTGGATTCGACTTCGTTCGAGAAGGAACTGGAGCAGCAACGAATTGCGGTTGCCAACGCCCAGACTCAGAAAATTCGCTCGTTTACGGATTTTGAAACGGCAGTGGTTTCGTTGGAAGAGTATGAGAATGGGACCTTCGAGGAGAAAAAGACCGAACTAAGCATGAATTTGATTGCCGCGAAGCAAGACTTGGAGATTGCTCAGGAAAACTTCGGGTACAGTCAGAAAATGCAAGCCAAGGGTTTCATTACGAAACAACAGTTGGACACGGAACGATTGGCCGTTGAACAGGGCAAGCGAAAAATCGAATTGGTTGAAAAGCAGCTTTCTATTCTGGAAGATTACAGTCGAAAAAAGGAGTCGATTCGCCTTAACAGCGATATTCAAGCAGCCAAGGTGAAGAAAGAAAACGACGAAGAAGCGTTGCGGGTAGAAACCGAAAAGCTGCAAGAAATCTTGATGCAAATTGAGAAATGTACAATCAATGTCCCGGCCGGTGTTTCCGGACAGGTTGTGTACAACAAGGAATCTTCGCGACGGGGTGGGGGCACCGATTGGGTTTTGGAACCGGGTGCTGAAGTCCGCGAAGGACAGGTTATGGTTCGATTGCCGAACCCTGAAAAGATGGAGGTCAAAGCGCTGGTCCAGGAACAAAGCATCACTTCGATCCGCGTCGGGATGCCGGCCGAGATTCGCGTAAACGCGTTAAACAACCAATTGATCAAGGGTGTCGTCACGAAAGTCAATCAATACGCCGAGCAAGGTGGATGGATGGCGAGTAGCGTTCGGAAATATGCGGTCTTTGTTCGGATCCTCAATGGACCACCGGAACTAATCACCGGCATGAAAGCGTCCGTTTCCATTCAAACTCGCATGGAACGAGAGCGAGTGCAAATTCCGGTTCAGGGAGTCTACGGTTTCCAAGATCGCTATTTTTGTTTGTTGAAGACGGGCGAAAACTCCTTCGAATCGCGCGAAGTGAAAATTGAGGGTGACAATTCGATGTCGGTTGTAATCAAGGAAGGTTTGGAACCAGGGCAAGAAGTGGTTCTTAACCCAGGTGAATACAAAGATCTACTGGAACTGCCGGAAGCAATTCTAGATCGCCCCATCGAAATGACCGACGACGAAAAGAAAATGGCGGACGAGCAGCTGGCCAAAGCCAAGCAACAGCCGAGTGAAGGCGGGAGTCGCGTGGACGAGATGTTTACGCAGCACGATTCCGACAAAGATGGATCGATGAGCGCAACGGAACTCGCGGCGGTCGAGGAACCCATGCGGACGATGTTTTCGCGGGCCGATGCGAATAAGGATGGCTCCGTTTCCAAAGCGGAACTTACCGCAGCATTCGCCGCCTTTGAGCGAATGCGCGCGAATGGCGGTCCAGGCGGCGGTGGTCCAGGCGGCGGTGGTCCAGGCGGCGGTGGTCCAGGCGGCGGTGGTGCAGGACCGGGCGGTCCAGGAGGGGGACGCGGACCGGGCGGTGGCGGGCCGGGAGGTGCCGGACCAGGTGGTCCTGGTGGTGGTCGACCGGGAGGTGGCCCAGGCCGCGGTCCAGGTGGCGCCGGCGGTGGCCCGAATGCGGATACTTCGGCAGCCAAGAGTCAACCGTAGTCCGAGCCAATACCATCGTTTCCAGCGAACATCGTCTCTCGCGAAGGCTGCAGCCCGTGAATCAAGTCGCCACTCCTACTCCTGCTCCTACTCGCACGGCCAATGCGGTCGAGATTCATGAATTGCAAAAGCACTACGTGCTGAAAAGTGAAACGGTTCGGGCGTTGCGTGGGGTGTCGTTTGATGTTCCGCAAGGCGATTACGTGGCGATTATGGGGCCGTCGGGTTCCGGCAAGAGCACGTTGCTGAATCTGTTGGGATGTTTGGATAAGCCCACCAGTGGCAGCTTTATGCTGGGTGACGATAACGTCGCGTTGATGAGTGACGACCAACGGTCGGAGATTCGGTCCAAGCGAATTGGCTTTGTGTTTCAGTCGTACAACCTGATCCAGCAATTGACGGTGGTCGAGAACATTGGAGTCCCGTTGTATTACCAAGGCCGCAACGATCGCGAAAGTATCAAGCGTTGTGTTGATCTTGCGAAAATGGTTGGCTTGGGCGAACGATTGGACCATCGGCCCAACCAACTTTCCGGTGGCCAGCAACAGCGGGTCGCCATTGCAAGATCGCTGGTTAACGACCCTTATTTCATTTTGGCCGACGAGGCGACCGGTAACTTGGATTCGGTAACGACCGAAGAGATCTTGCGGATGTTTCAACGCTTGAACGAGGAAGGTCGAACAATCATCATGGTCACACACGAAGACGAAGTCTCCGTGCATGCCAAGCGGATTATTCGTCTGAAAGATGGATTGATTCAAAGCGATGTACGCAGCGAGAACCGAGTCGTCTACGATTTGTCGAAACCGGTGGTGCGTCGATCGGAGGATTAGGTTTGGTCCTACAACGGTGCCCTGTCCTCTACAGGCAAGATCTCGCGCAACCGGTCATGCCGGAACGAGTAGACCGAATTTAGGACACCGCTTGGAAGTTGCTGCGAATGAGGGCCGTCGGTTGGTAGTGGGCGGCAATTTGTCCGCGTTTCTTGCCCAGGCGAGAGCGAATCTTGGAGTAAGAATAAATAGCTATGATTTGGTTCCGGACTTGGAAATTAGGCGTCAAAAGTTTGTTGCTCCATCCGATGCGGTCCATCCTGACCGTTTTGGGTATCTTTATTGGTGTTGCCAGCGTGATTGCTTTGTTGGCCATCGGTGAGGGCATCAGTCGCAAGGCTCAGGAGCAAATCGAAAACTTGGGGGCGCAGAATATCATGGTGCGTTCCATCAAACCGCCGGACGATGGCTCGGGGAACTTTGGCGAAATCAAACCGTACGGCCTGACCAGGATCGAAAAAGATCTGATGGAGCGTACGATTCCCACGATTGACTCAACCGTTTCGATTCGCGAAATGCCGATGCGTTTCACGTATTCCGGGAATTCAAACATCAAGCCGATGGATGGTCGGTTGGTGGGTTGTTCGCCCGCTTACCGGGAGGTGGTTGGACTGAAAATCGATCGCGGGCACTTCTTTACCGATGTCGAAAACGACAGCGCTACACCGGTGTGCGTGATTGCCGCTCAGTTGGCCGGACGTCTATTTCCCTCGGAAGACCCCATTCAAAAGTTGGTGTTTTTGCCCGAAGAGAATGTCTATTATCGGATCATTGGTGTCTTGAAGCACAAGGAAGCTACGGCGGCGATTGGTGGTTCCTTATCGGCGCAAGATTTTTCAATGGATGTTTATATTCCTATCAAAACCATGCAGGGCCAATTTGGTGACACGCGGCAGAAACGGACGGGCGGTTCGTTTACCGCCGAGATTTTTGAACTATCGCAAGTGACTGTCCGGGTTCGCAACGTGGCCGATGTACCGAAAACCGCTCGGTTGATTGAAACCACGCTTCGTCGCACGGATCCATCGCGGGAAGACATTACCATGGTTGTACCTTACGAACTATTGGAGCAGGCTAAGGTGACCAAGTTGATGTTCATGATTTTCATGGGGATGATCGCCGCGATTAGCTTGGTCGTTGGTGGAATTGGAATTATGAACATTATGCTCGCAACGGTAACCGAGCGAACCCGCGAGATCGGAATCCGCCGCGCGTTGGGTGCCAAACAGCGGGATATCATTCATCAGTTCTTGGTCGAAACGGTCGTATTGAGTGTGGTCGGCGGCGTCACAGGAATTATCGTGGGGTTGTTCTGTCCGATCGCGATACAAGGCTTAAGGACGGGCTTGGAGACCTTTTTTCCAGCCATGTACGCGGCCATTCCCGAACAAATCAAAGACATGACACCAGAAATCGTTCCTTCATCCGTTCCCTTGGCATTTGGAATCAGCGTGATCGTCGGTGTGGTTTTCGGGCTGTACCCCGCCATGCGAGCGGCTAAAATGGATCCAATCGAGGCCTTGCGGCACGAGTAGCGTCCGTTTGATCGTTCGACCAAACGTCCCCGCGGCAAGTCTCGATGGCAGCGAGACGAATTGCCATTTGCTGGCCCTTCGGGCGTTTGATGCCCGTGACCTTGTCTTGAGTGAACTTTACTCACGGCGCCCGGGGATTCGATTTGGGAATTCGATTCAAGCCGCCAATCCTTTTCGCACGTTCTGTTCGCAAGGTTCTTTTCGCAAGGTGGCGGCTTACTTATGTTCGTGGAAAATCCATTTACCATTGTGATCTTAGGTGTGATCGCCTGCCTAACTCCGTTGATATTGTGGACGCATACGGGGCATTCGCGATGGCTAAAGCTGTTGCTGTTCGGCATTTGCTTTTTTGGTGGATTGCTGGGTTTCGAGCGGTGGTACGAAACCGACCGCGAGTCGTTGTATCGGACGATTTACGAGTATCGTGATTTGGTTCGCCGCAACGACATTGCCGAATTGCTGGAACACCTGCACCCCGATCGGCGTGCCCAAGTCAGCATTGACTTGGGGGAATTCCAGTTCCTGGATTGCAATGTTTCTCAGTTGTCGCGACAACCGGTCATGACCAAAGAAGACGGCCGGGTTATTGCAGAAATAGAGTTCTTGGCGACCGCTCGAGTCGAGGAGTTTGGGACAGCGGGCCCGATCCGAGTTCGGTTGCGGATGGAAAAGACAGGCCCCGGTAAGTGGATGGTCCTTGACGTCTATAACGCGCGTCTCGGCGAAAAAGAATTCGAAAATTCGTTTCGACATCTTTAGATTGGCTGCTGTCGGGTGTGCCCCCGAGAAATGATCGTGCCCTAACGCATGTGCCGATTTTCGGGATTCTCGGGAGGTTTTCAACGCAAGCCCATTGGGAAAATGGCAAGTTTCTCTTCGCTGACGCGACGGGCGACCCGAGCTGTCCGAGGAGGTGTTATGCCGGAGGTCCGCGCGGTCGCAATTCGAGAGCAAACGATGTCGCAGACTGTACACAACGATCCCAGTTTATTATCCAAAGACGACCTGTTGGACCAAATGTTGTCTCGTTTGTGCCAGGATTCGTTAGGGCAAACCGGTGACGTCGAGCAGGTGGACTCTTCGCTGGCAGCGATTCAAGAAGTTCCCGACGGTTGGTTCGAAGTCCAGCAACGCCAACAGATGGAAGAAACTGGCTCGGTGGAAGAGACCCCGTTTTTCCCTGAGGCTCCGAAAACGTTTGCCGAATCGGGGTTGAACCCTTTCATGTTGGAGTCGTTGATTCTAAAGTTTTTCGCCGCGAATGCGGATGCCAAGATTCGGAAATGCGCGAAGCAGTTGAACTTGGCTTATGGGATCGTGGAGTCGTTTGTAAAAAAACTGAAGGATCAGCACAAACTCGAGTTTGTAAGCACCGACTTGGTAAACGACTACGCTTGTCGTTTGACGGATTTCGGTCGTGATACAACGCAAAAACTCAAGGAGCATTGCACCTATTTTGGTTCTGCCCCCGTGGCGCTACGTGATTACATCGACGCGACGAATCGACAAGCCATTAGCAAGTCGAAGCCTGAC
>JAEUIP010000155.1 GCA_016795075.1 Planctomycetaceae bacterium
TCTGACCTCAATGTATCTGAAGGAAGGGACCAAGCCTAGAGCGAGTGACGGGCGTCGGATGGTTCATGGATAGGGAAGGTACCTCCGGACATGGCGCTCGGAGGTGTCCAATCGGGGAATCTTTTTGCTGAACCCCCTAATGATGCAAAAGCGGCTGTTTAATTTCGAGATCACGTGTCAAAAAAAAAGAACATTTGCTTTCTGAACTCCACGCGCGAATAATTAAACCTCGAGCCAGAAACTTCAGGAATTCTCGGGGTTTTCACACATTTCCTCGAAAATAAACAGCTGTTTCTGGGATTGGCCCAGCAATTGCTCTTCAATGGGTGCTGAGAAACTTCAGGAATGGAACCAAAGCAACAACGTCGAATCACTTCACGTTTTTCAGCTGATGGTTCTCCTGCCTGCCTGAGGCTTCCACCACTTTTCGTGGCCCACCGCACCATTCATTGCTTCGGGAGAAAAGCATAGATATGGCAAAAAAACGCCGCAACGACGATAATGCCGACACGTTTGATTTGGAAGATTCGCTATTAACCGACCCCGTCATGCCACCGGTCTTGATCAAGTCGCTAGGACAAGACGATGACGAACTGAGTTCGCTCGCGGCAGCGACCTTGGTCGAAGAGGAACTGGACGAAGAAGACGTCACCAGTTACGACATTGAAGACGCCGGAGAGTCCTTGGACGATCCGATTCGCATGTACTTGGTGCAGATGGGGCGAATCCCGCTCCTCGACCGACGCGAAGAAGTCGTCGTCGCCAAAGAGATCGAGCGGACTCGGATCCGTTATCGCAATCAAATTTTGGCCTCGGATTATTTGATTGAGGGGGCGTACCACCTGCTGAAAAAGGTGCACAAGAGCGAATTGCGATTGGACCGAACCATCGAAGTGTCGGTGACCAACACCGCCGAAAAAGCTCGGATCATGAAGCGGCTGGGGCCGAATCTCAACACGCTCCTGAACATCATTCGTAAGAACAAACGGGATTGGCAAGCCGCCGGGAAACGCGGGGTTTGCCCCCAGTTTCGCAAGCAAACTTGGCATCGCTTGTGTCGCCGACGACATAAAGCCGTGCGTTTGATCGAAGAAATGCACTTGCGGATCAATCGGTTGTTGCCAATCTTTGAGCAGCTGTGCCGGATCAACGAGCAAATGCAAACCATGTACAAAATGCTGCGAGACAACGATCCGTCGCTGTATTTTGGCACGCGGACCCCGGAAAAAGTGCGACTGCATTTGCGTTACCTGTTGAAGCAAACGGGTGAAAGCCCCAGGAACCTACAGCGTCGAATCGAAAAAGTCCGACGTCTACAAGACGAACATGATGCCGCGAAACGGGTGCTCTCGGCCAGTAACCTCCGACTGGTCGTCTCGATTGCCAAGAAATATCGCAATCGGGGGCTCAATTTCTTGGACTTGATCCAAGAAGGTAATACCGGTTTGATGCGAGCCGTGGACAAGTTCGAACATGCTCGCGGTTACAAGTTTTCGACTTACGCGACCTGGTGGATTCGACAAGCAATCACGCGAGCGATTGCGGATCAAAGCCGAACGATCCGTGTTCCAGTTCACATGATCGACACGATGAGCAAAGTTCGTGTCGTCATGCGAGACCTGGTCCACGAACTGGGCCGAGAACCCGCTTTGGAAGAAATTGCTTGCCGAGCGAAAATCAATTTGGAAGAGGCCCGGGTGGTCATCAAAATGGCTCGGCAACCACTTTCCCTGGATCAACCGATCGGCGACGACGACAGCTTCTACGGTGAGTTCTTGGAAGACCAAACCGACTCCGATCCGTTGGCTGAAACCAATCGCAATGCCCTCAAAGTGCGGATCGAGCAGGCGATGGAGCATCTGAACTATCGCGAGCGAGAAATCTTGAAGTTGCGTTATGGTTTGGCGGACGGTTACAGTTACACGCTCGAAGAAGTTGGCCGGATCTTTTCGGTGACTCGCGAACGCGTTCGTCAGATTGAATCCAAAGCTGTGCGGAAACTGCAACAACCGTACCGCTCGAAGACTCTGGTTGGGTTCTTGGACGGCCCCGAACCAGTTCTCGAGAATTCAACCGCTGAAACCGCGTAGCGAAACTCCCGGACGAGCTACGAATCGGGCGTGATGGATCGCCCCAACAATTGAAATCCGCAACCGACCGCTCGAACGAATCGAGCCCAGGTTGTTTCTAACGGGCGCGTTTGACTCTCCCACAAACGCGTCCGTTCTTTTTTTGATCACACTAACGTCGCCGAGGGGCGATTGGGACCCCACGTAAATTTCAAATTCTCGGTAGAATTTAAGCACCGTTCGTTACGAATTTTCGAGCTGTGCCCAATCCTCATGTCCCCGAGAAGAACCATGTTTCAATTTAGATTCGGTCGAAATCGGCTTTCCATTGTCTTGTTTGTTTTCTTGTGGAGCTCGGCAGCGAACGCCCAGGTAGAACCATTACTCCAAGATTTGCCGTCGGGATTGGTCGTGGACAGCTCGACCATTGTGCCCGCTGCCCAACTTCGAGCGATTGGGCAAAAGCTCGGTGGAACAATTCAAAGTTTGTCCAACTCGCAAGTTCGGGTCCACGGCGCGCCAATTCAAGTCAATGTGATTACCGCAATCGATGAACAACAGGCTGCGGCCATCCATGAGAGTCTCAAGAAAATCAAGAAGTTTCCGTTTGTCGTTGCGCAACGGAATTTGGTGGTCGAGTATGTTGGGCAAAACGTCGATGAGGCCCTGGCCAGTAAGACTTCGTGGGAATTGGGGCTAATCGAAAAACCAGTCAGCGTACGGTACAAAATCCGTGCCGAATTGGCCACCGTCTCCCAGGCCGATTACATGAGTTGCAATGTTCTGTTCAACCATTTTCTGGTACTGAAACGCGGAGCAAATCCCCAGGTAGCGCAAGAACTTCGCGCGTTGGCGAAAAAGTTCACATTCGGAAAAACTCTGGTATTGAGAAATCCAAAATTGGACGGCGAGACGTGCGAACACCAATTTTCTTCAACGCCCGTGGAAACCAAATCGACTTCCGCGACAATCGCGTACACGTTTGGCGAACTTGTGGCACAACACGACGTACCCATGGTAACCGCCACGATGGAGATCGACGTGAACGATAACGGATTGCGAATAGGGACCCTCGAACCGATCACATTACAGCCCACTCGTTTTTGGCCATCGAACGATGCCCAAATCGTGGCACTCGCGAAACAAATCACGGCTGGCAAAACGACCAACGAAGCCAAAGCCCAAGCCATTCTCGAATGGTTGACCCCCGGCAAGAACGTGAAGTACTCTGGGCAAACAGGTTCACGCTGGGGAACACAAAAGGTCCTGGCACAAAAGTTTGGACACTGTTGGGATTTCTCCGATTGCTTTGTAACGTTGGCCCGTGCCGCTGGCGTACCGAGTCGCCAAGTTGCCGGTTGGCTTTATGGAAGTAGCGGCCATGTTTGGGCAGAATACTACGTCGATGGCCGTGGTTGGCAACAAGTTGACCCAACCGGAGGCGGTCAATTCGCTTGTGGCATTTATCATATTCCCTACTTCACATCCGAAGATGGGGAGATGCCAATCGTCTACGGAGCAATGCCGCAAATCCAGATTCTGGACACGAAGTCCAAGTGATGATTGCGATCTACCTTCAAATAAGTCTATAGGTTGTCGAGGAAAAGTTTGATCTGGCCAGGAATCGAGTCGCAGAGGTGTTCACACACTTGTCAACGCACTCGGAGCGATCGGGGCGCTCGCTCTACTATCCGGCGGATCGTTCACTTTCTTGCTATGGTCAAACAAAAAAGCCGCCTGGGATCAGGCGGCTTTTTTTCAAAACACGATACGGGCGTCGAAGACACGAAGCTCAACCAAGGCCTACGACAAAATCGTTTGCCCAGCCCGACTGAGGTTCTTACCAAACAGTTGACCACCGTAGACGGCATTTTCGCCCAACAATTCTTCGATACGCAACAATTGGTTGTACTTAGCCATCCGATCCGAGCGAGAAGCTGAGCCGGTCTTGATTTGTCCCGTGTTTAGGCCCACGGCCAAATCCGCGATCGTCGCGTCTTCCGTTTCGCCACTGCGGTGGCTCGAGATCGCCGTATAACCATGACGGTTCGCCAATTGGATGGCACGAATGGTTTCGGTCAACGTGCCGATCTGGTTGACTTTGATCAAGATGCTGTTGGCGATTCCGTTTTCGATCCCACGTTGCAATCGAGTCACGTTGGTGACGAACAAATCGTCGCCGACCAATTGTACGCCGCTACCCAAGCGATCGGTCAGCAGCTTCCAACCGTCCCAGTCATCTTCCGAGCACCCGTCTTCGATGGAGCAAATGGGGTAGTTTTGCGCCCAGTCCGCCAAGAAATCCACCATTTCGCTGGATGTCATGTGTTGACCGTCGATCTTGTACAACTTGGTTTCCGAGTCGTAATATTCGGTAGCTGCGCAGTCCAATGCAATCTTGACCTGGGTTCCCGGTTGATAGCCAGCCTTTTCAATGGCTTGCATGATCAGGTCCAACGCTTCCCGATTAGAGCTCAGGTTTGGAGCAAAACCACCTTCGTCTCCAACTGCCGTGTTGAGACCTCGATCCTTCAGCACTTTTTTCAAGCTATGAAAAATCTCGGTGCCACAACGCAACGCGTCGGAGAAACAACCAAATCCCAATGGCATGACCATGAATTCTTGAATATCAACGTCGTTATCCGCGTGTTGACCACCGTTGACAATGTTCATCATCGGGGCGGGCAGGACGCAAGCCGAGGCTCCGCCCAAATATCGAAACAACGGTTGGTTGGTAAAGTCCGCAGCGGCTTTGGCGACGGCCAACGATACACCCAACAAGGCATTGGCACCCAAATTACTTTTGTTGCTTGTCCCGTCCAGTTCAATCAGCGTTTGATCGATTTCCATCTGGTCGGTCGCGTCCATGCCTAACAGTTCTTCTGCGATGGCGGTATTCACGTTTTCAACCGCCTTGGTCACGCCTTTACCCAGAAACACTTTCTTGTCGCCATCACGCAGTTCCCAAGCCTCATGTGCCCCCGTGCTGGCTCCGCTCGGAACGGCAGCCCGGCCGAACGAACCGTCCGCCAAGGCCACGTCGACTTCGATGGTCGGGTTGCCGCGAGAGTCCAAAATTTGCCGAGCGTGAATGTTGACAATTGAGTCCATGATCAACCCTTGGTGCTGATGATAAAGTTTGAGGGGTATTAAGGTGATGCGGCGGGCCCTTCAATCCCACCTTAGGGTGGCCGATTACCACCGCGTCTTGATCCAATATTCCGAACCAACTTAGAAGTTCGAGGCAGCTTGGATCCACAAGTACCTAGTATCGGATTTCTGGCAGATTTTCCTAGGGGAGTTTGGAACGGTCTCCCCGTTTCGCCCGTTAGGAACGCTGCACACTTGCATTCACGGTTCCGGGCGTTCGTTCGCCAAAGTAATTCGCCCAAGGCCGTTTCGCTCCCAGCAATACATAGGAATTGCCTGGGATCTCAACCCGTAGCGATTCTTAGGAATTCGTTGTATACCTAAGCCTGAGAGCACTTTGCCCCTGTGGATCGAATTTCCACTCACTTAACGGGGCTGAATTAATGGGGCAGTCTAAATGGGGCAATGTGTTTTGAAATTCCCAAAACTGTCTTAACCGAAGGTGTCGGATCATTGTTTACTGGATTGGTTCAAGCAAAAACACAAGTCATCACAATGATCCCCGAAGGTAGTGGCTGTCGGGTGTCCATTCGACGTCCGGCGGATTCGGAAGATTGCTCGTTTACGGACCGCGTGAGCTTGGGTGCGAGTGTCGCGATCAATGGTTGCTGTCTGACGGTCATCAAATTCGATGATTTTGCGTGGGAGTTTGAGGCGGGATCGGAGACCCTGGCGCGGACGAATTTGGGACGCTTGCAACCCGGTCATGACGTCAATATTGAAACCAGTTTGAGGTTGGGCGATCCGATGGGGGGACATTGGGTTACCGGGCACGTCGACGGTTTAGGAACGTTGATCGATCGCAATGACGATGGGAAATGGAGCACGTTTCGATTTCAAGTGCCCGTTGGCTTGGCCCGCCAGATGGCCAGTAAAGGTAGTGTGGCGGTGGATGGGATCAGTCTGACCCTTGTCGAGGTGACGCAGGATCAATTCACGGTTGCCCTGATTCCTCACACCTTGCAAGTCACCACATTGGGGGCTCGGAAAATCGGAGATTTGGTCAATTTGGAAACGGACGTCCTAGCCAAGTACGTTGAGCGTCAATTAGGCTTTGTGCCCAAGACCGAATCCCGCTAAGTTAAGGACTTCAAGGGCCTTAGGTGTTAACCGGTAAGCAGAGCGTGCCTGGGCGAGAAACCGACCAAACACGCGCCGCGAAGTGCTGCGGGCCCCGCAATTACCTCCAACTCAAATTCCATCGAATCCTTAACTTAGTGAAATTAGTGCAAGGACGGCTAATTCAGCCGCTAGAGACCTTGGCAAATTTGAACTTCGATTAAAGCCATTTCCCCGATCGAGATCTGCATGACAACCAGCAACCGTCAAACAATTTCTTACCTCAATCGCCGGTTTCGCCAAGTTGGCCTCGAACCAAACAAGCGACACGGCCAGAACTTCTTGGTCGATCTTAATTTGGTCCGGATGATCGCCGACACGGGTGAAATACAACCCGAGGACGCCGTGCTCGAGATCGGGACGGGGACTGGCTCATTAACAGCGATGATGGCCGAAAAGGCCGGGTTTGTTGTGACCGTCGAAATCGACGAACACTTGCATCAGCTGGCCAAAGAAGAGCTCGAGCCGTTCCGGAACGTTCTAATGTTACGGCAAGACGCCTTGAAGAACAAAAACAATCTCAGCCCAACCGTATTGGCGCCAATTTGGGAGTGGATCCAAGCTGCACCCGGCCGAGGGTTCAAGTTGGTGGCCAACCTGCCATACAACGTTGCGACGCCCATCATTTCGAATCTTCTGATGTTGGAACATCCACCGAAGTTGGTTGCGGTCACCATTCAAAAAGAACTGGGTGAGCGGATGATGGCCAAGCCATCAACGAAGGACTACAGTGCGCTTTCGGTCTGGGTTCAGGCCCTGTGCGATGTGTCGATTGTCCGAGTCCTGCCTCCAAATGTCTTCTGGCCCGCACCCAAAGTGGATTCCGCGATCATGCGGATTCAACCCATTCCGGAGAAGCGTGCCGCGATCCCGGATCTGGCATTTTTTCACACGTTTACCCGCGCCTTGTTTTTTCACCGTCGCAAGTTCTTGAGGTCGGTCATCATCGCCGCTTTCAAAGAACAGTTGGACAAGCCACAAGTCGACGCGGTGTTGGCCGAGCTACCGTTCTACTCTTCGACCACTCGGGCAGAAGAACTGACCGTTGCGCAAATCCAAGAACTGAGCGAACGATTTCGCTTGGCCGTGAAGTCAGCATCTTAAGTGGAACAAGCAGGCGAGTTTACCTGACGAATGTCGGGCGATATTGAACGCCCCTCGATCCTCACGGATTGCAATGGTTGACGCTTTGTTTGGACACAAGTCGCTTTCATCCATGACAATCTTTGTTCTGCTACTTCATGTGGCGACGACGGGTTTCGAGGCGCTCTTCGGGGCATCTCGATTCAACCATTCGAAGATAGGCGAAGCCATCAACGTCGTGGCAATTGCCATGATGACCAAGATCGCGAATAGTTCGCCGGAGATAATCCCGCGGTCTAGTCCAATATTGATGATGATCAGTTCCATCAGGCCACGAGCGTTCATCAGCGTGCCGATTCCTAACGCTTCTCGATTCGGAATCCCGGTTGCCCGCGCTGCCGCCCAACAGGCCACGCCTTTACCTAAGATCGCAACCAAGAAAACAACCAAGGCAATGGACCACAACGTCGCGTTATTAAGCAGATTCAAACGCGTATTGAGTCCCGAATAGGTAAAGAACAAAGGTAGGAGCAGAGCGACCGTCAACGGTTGAATGCGTTCGATGACCTGTCGATACACGACCGGACGCGGAATCGTAGCTCCCGCGATGAATGCTCCAAAGACGGCATGCAAATGCAACCAATCGGTCGTCATCGCACCCAGCGCCATCCATATAATGGCAATCACCAACCCGGTTTCACTAAGTTGTTGGTTCTTGTCGAGAAACATTCCTTCCCAGCGCCGCAACAACGGCTTGATGACACCAAAAGAAATCGCGACGAAAAAGAAGCCACCGGCAATACTAACCACGGCGCCTTGAAAGTTCCCAGTAAAACTGGCTAACACCAACGCCAACAAACACCAAGCTGCCGCATCATCGATGGCTCCGGCCCCTAAAGCCACCGTTCCCATGCGCGTCCCAGCCAGTCCCTTGAAATGAATAATGCGTGCCAACATAGGGAATGCGGTAATGCACAGCGACGCGCCCATGAATAGCGATGCGGCGAATAGGCTGGTTTTTTCCGGAAACAGCGAGGTTTGAAAGTAAAGCGCTGCCGCCAGCGGAATGCCTAACAAGAACGGAGCTAACATTCCCGCCAGTGAAACGGCGACGGAACTTTTGAAATGATCGCGAATAATGTCGACGCGGAATTCCAAACCCACGATAAACATGTACAACGCCAATCCCAATTGGGCGGCGGGAAACAGATAACTCTGTGTGTCCCGCGTATTCTGGGTTGGGTCCCAAGGGAACAGGAACTCTTGCCACTCCGGAAGGAATAGGCCAAATACCGACGGGCCTAACACTACCCCCGTTATCATTTCCGCGACAACCTGGGGCTGGCCAAAACGGGCCGCAATCACTCCGACGACTCGGCAAGCGCCGAGAATCAAGGCAATCTGCATAAAGAAGAAAATCGTTAGCTGCAGATTATTCATGGAATCGGAGCCGCGAGGAACTGACAGGTGAGAGTTGGGGGGATCCTCGGATGTGTCGGAAGGGTCGGCAAATCGTGTTGCAGAGATTCGTCCAATCCCCGATCCAGACGAACCTAACTGTAGCCAAACTTTGAGCAACGACTAGGGGAGTTCCCTTGGCTTTTTGCCGTCAAGTACCATCAAGTGGCTGTCCGTCCGAGTGTCGTTCCGACCCTTGCAAGTCTTGGGAGGACGGAGGGGTCCTTGTCTTCGATTGAGCTGATTGTAAAAAGGATGACCTGGGGTGCTCAAAAACGCCGTCCATTCGGTCACGGCTTTCACGCGGAAAGGGAAGAGTGATGCAACGCATTGGACTGCGAACCGCCGAGGCACTGGTCGAGGGTGATGAAGCCTATCTTTGCGCTGAACCAGAAATCGTCATTGGTGAGTTGGATGGACCGGTTGGGACGGCCTTGGCCACGTTGCTGGGTGATCAGGTCAAAGGGCACACCCGAGTCTTCGCAATTCTTAACAGCGACGTGCAGGTGAAGCCAGCTACGTTGATGGTCAGCAAAGTAACCGTCGAGAGTTCTCGGTACACCAATATTTTGATGGGAACCGTCCAAGCGGCGATCGCCAACGGCGTGCTTGATGCGGTTCGACAAGGGATTATCCCAAAGGCCAAAGCAAACGAACTCGGCATCATTTATTCGGTGTGGCTGGATCCATCGGTAATAAAACTTGATTCCGTTGACCATGCCGCCTTGTTCGATATCCATCGTCAAGCGACGGTTAAAGTGTTGGAGAAAGCCATGTCGGGGACTCCTGATATTGATTGGCTATTGGCAAATCAGGATTCAACCGAACACTATTTTCATCAGCTGGGACTTCAAGGCGAGTTGTAAGTCGGTAGGCAATGCCCGATGGCTCAGCTCCACTTTGTGCCGTCACTGCGACTTCCGCAAATCGCAACCTCCATCCCCATGGCATCGGCCATTGCGGCTTTTGCTAGTAACGAGGAATCCGCATCGGCGGCGGAGTTTGCGTAGACGACTTGGATGTGATTGCTTTTGTGCCGAGCCATCATTTGGTTTCGATCAATTCCGTAGAAGACGGTGTGCATGATTGGCCATTGAACGGTCGTGGCGTCCCACCGACGTTGGGTCTCGTTCGCTGGTAACGACACGACTTTTGCCCGTCCCAAATCCATCTTCAGGCGATTGTTTTCGATGAAAACGCGGGACCAGACGATCTCGCCTGGTTTGCTGATGCCGCGAAGTGTGCCGCCACCACTCGGGAAGTACATTTCCGGTTGCCGGAGGCTCGTCGCCCCTTTCCAGCCATCAACAAAATGCGCGGGCGGAGCGGCACCACTGATCAGCAACACCCACACGTAATCGGAAACGGTTTGCGATTGGTCCCAGTCTGCCCACCGCAAATCGTGCAACGTATTTTCGACGGGCTGCTTCATTGCCGAATGCAAACGAAAGGTCATCAACGCATCCAGTCCAGCGCATTCATCGACCTCATTGAAATGAGGCAATGGTTGTCCCTTATACAGGACCCGCTGACCGTCGCGACTGGAGACCGGCGGTCGCGCGGCGTTGTTGAGCGTACCTTCCACCAAGTCACTGGCCGGCAAAAGGTCTTTAAGTCCTTGTTGATACTGGATCCCAATACAGTCGCAACCAAAATCATCTGCGATGCGCAATGCGGCTATGTACATTTTGCATTGCAAACGGATTTGCTTGTCCGTTAAATGTGAGGCATGGTTCTTTCCGGTCTGGAACTTCAGCCCCATGTTCTCCATCCATTGGCGAACCGAATCCGCTTCCCGATCATCTGTTTGCATCGTTTCGTGATACAACGCGGATTGGCTTAGTCGCTCTTTGAAAACGCCGGTTGGGTTGAGCAACGAATCGGGGATGATGGCATTGAACATCCCCATGCAGCCTTCGTCGAAGACCCCCATAATGGCGCGTTGAGTTTGCATTTGAGCCGCCAAGGCCTGACCAAGTCGTTGTTCGCCCGCTGGAACGGTGAGCTTGCGAAATGGCGTCACGTGCGTTTGAGGGTGTTTGACTTCTCCCTTCGACAACCAAGCTTCCAGTTTGCTTTGAAACCAATCGTCTTGGAAATCTTCACTCCAGAGTGAACTGTACTTAACGTTAGCCTTTGTTAAGGATCCGTTGAGATTGAGCAAACCGACCAATCCCGGCCACTGACCGGACCAATTCGCAACCGTCAAGATCGGGCCTCGATGCCGCATCAAGCCTGAGAGAACATGATGCGAGTACTGCCAGACGGCTTGCGCGACAATTATCGGAGCATCAGGATCGACCTTGCGAAAGACTTCGAGACCCATTTTTTGTGAGTCGATGAAGCCATGTTCTTTCTTTGAGTCGTAGGCGTGGATTCGCTTCACTTGAAACCCACGCTTCTTGATGGCCGCCGTGAGCGCCTCTTCCATGGCCTTCTGTGCTGGCCAGCAAACTTGATTGGCAGACAATCGGAGATCACCGCTGGCAACCAGTTGAATCGAGTTGGGCTTCAATTTTGGGTGTTCAGCGACGCGTGGAACAGCATAAGCGGGCATCAGGGTGTCCTATAGCGATTGTTCGGAGTCCAACGCGGTTCAAAGTCCGCAGCGGGAAGATTGTAACACATTTTGGAGTGATAGGGATGGAAGGGGCACGACCGGATCAATGAGCCGTTTTCTCGCGATCTCGTATTGGCAATTTGGGCAGACCGGCCGATAATCACAAACGATTGTTTCAGGGATTCGGCATGGGCGTTACGGAAGGTTGCAGCGGTTATGTGTGGAATTGTCGGTTATATCGGCCCAAATGATGCCAAGCCATTTCTCCTTGAAGGCCTGAGGCGTCTCGAGTATCGGGGTTACGACAGCGCTGGCGTGGCCGTTTTAGTTGATGGCCAATTCCGAGTCGTCAAGATTCCTGGTCGGATCGCGGAACTCGCAAGCGCAGTCGAAGCGAATGGGCTGCATGGAAACCTTGGAATCGGGCACACTCGTTGGGCAACTCACGGTGTTGCCAATCTCCAAAACGCGCATCCACATTGCGGGGGCAGCGGTGAAGTCCTGGTCGTCCATAACGGTGTGATTGAGAATTTTGACGAACTCCGGCGGGCGCTGCAAGCTCGCGGTTACAACTTTGCTTCAGAAACCGATACGGAAGTTATTGCCCATCTTTTGGCCGATGTGCTAAAGCGAAAACGGGGCAAAAACGGCCTAACGGAAGGGCTTCTGGTTGATGTAATTCGCGAGTCGATCAACCAGTTGCGCGGTACGTATGGCTTGGTAATCTTGTTTCAGGAATTTCCACAAGCGATGTTTGCCGCACGGTTGGGCAGCCCGTTGGTTGTGGGAGTGGGAAATCACGAACATTACGTGGCTAGTGATGCGTCGCCATTGGTCGGCTATACCCAACGCATCGTCTACTTGGCCGATCACCAAATTGCTGTCGTTAAAGCCGAAGAACTGTCGGTTTCGTGTCGAGATCGCGGTGAAGTGTTTCCCGATGTCCAAGCTTTGTCCATCAAGACAGACGAAGTGGACTTGGGTGGTTACCAACATTACATGTTGAAGGAGATCTTCGAACAACCTCAGTCGCTGCGTAACACCATGCGGGGTCGAATCGACCTGGACAATGCGACGTCCGTATTCGGCGGACTGAGTATGAGCAATGCCGAGTTGCGCAAGATAAAAAGAATTGTGTTTACAGCCTGCGGGACCAGTTGGCATTCGGCCATGGTTGGAGAGTACTTGTTCGAAGAACTGGCCGGGATGCCGGTCGAAGTGGAGTATGCCAGTGAACTCCGCTACCGCAATCCGCCGATTGACGATGAAACGTTGGTGTTCGGCATCACCCAGAGTGGCGAAACCGCCGATACGTTGGCCGCTTTGCGTGAGATGAAGCGGAAGGGGCATCCCACGATGGCAATTTGCAATGTCGTCGGCAGTTCGATTGCACAGGAAGTCAACGGCGGAGTCTATTTGCACGCCGGACCAGAAATAGGCGTGGCGTCAACGAAAGCCTATACATCCCAATGCTTGGCATTGTCGTTGTTGGCAATCTACTTTGGCCGACTGCGTAATTTGAGTTTTGAGGCTGGACGACGTCTGCTTGATCAAATCATACAAGTACCGGATGCCGTCGAGCGAGCGCTGGAAAGTAACCAACAAATCCAACGCATCGCCCATAAGTTTATGGACTGCAATAACTTCCTTTACCTGGGGCGGCACTACAATTTCCCGACCGCGTTAGAAGGTGC
>JAEUIP010000156.1 GCA_016795075.1 Planctomycetaceae bacterium
TGCAACCCCGCGCCACTTGGTCGCCCTCCGCCCCTTTCCGGGGGTACAAGGGCCGGGGATGCGGGGGTTGGCAGCGGGTTTTGCTCGTGCATCAAAAGCGCGGCGCGTGGTTGGTCGGATTCCCGTGGTTGGTCGGATTCCCGTGCTTTGCTAACCGGTGAAACCAAGACTCACATCAAATTTTTAAAAAGAGCCCGAACCCCGTGGCCGCACAGCTCAAACCAACCGAGTGGCTTCCATTCGTTCGATATATTGACGCAATCGTTCGTTTTCGTCGGTGACATTTTTTAAAGCCAACATGTTTTCAACTCGCTTCAAAAGTTCGACCCGATTGACTGGCTTCGAAACAAAATCATCTGCGCCCACTTCGACGGCGCGTTGGATGTCGCCCAGCTCGTTCAGAGCCGTGACCATCAAAATCATGATGGACTTGGTCGCCGGATTGCTCCTCAGTTTCTTGCAGATTTCAAAGCCACTAAACTTGGGCATCATCACATCGAGCAGGATCAAGTCAGGTTGAAACGAAGCAACCCGGTCCAGAGTCGCTTGACCGTCCTCGGCAACTTCAATCTCACAGTTGAGCCCAACCAAGTACGCCTCTAGTAATTCACAATTCGCTTGATTGTCATCCGCGATCAAAATTTTGTGCGCCGAGTTCATGGTTTTGTCTCGAGGGAGGTCGCAAAAATGGTCGTGGACCATTCCGTGGTCCAACGGACGCGTGTGGACCATTCTTTGGCCCAACAACAAAGGCGTCCTGTTCCGCAGCGGGCGATAACCGTCCCGCTTAGGACCTAAACTATAGCGAAGCACTCTCGCACGGTCTACCGGCAGCTTTCACGGACTAGAATTTGTCCCCCACGGGGGCAGACCCGTTCCACGCGAGTCTTTTCGTCCGGGATTTTCTGTGCCCGCTAAAGGGGCTACCCCATTGGGGACAGTGGCTAATGCTGAGCCAGCCGACAGCCTTTTGTCGGCGTCCGTCAACGTTCGCCGCAAAACGGAACGGGCCCGGTGTCAAGTGATGATGCAGGGGCCCACCAAAGCATGAATTCACACAGCGCCCTTAATTCTTTATCGGCGCGGCTCCCCTATTTTTGAAGCGTGCCATCGCACTGGAAGCTGCCCGTTTGTTGGCCGACAAAACCCCTAGCCATGAACTCCCCACGACACTCGCATTTGATATGCGGGTTCACGGCAACAAAGGCGAATTCCACGACGACGAAGGCATGCTTCAATTGCGTGGTTTTGGATCGGAATAAGTGTGGTCCGGTCGCGCAACGATTGGCCATGGATACCACTTCAAGGACCGCTCTTGGAGTCCATGGTCCTGGCTTGCTGACAACGGGGCTTCGGGCGACGATGCAACGCTGACCGGACTTCGCGCGACGTCCCATCAACGGTTCCCATTTGTTCACGACGACGTGGCCTTTCGTGACTTCGTTGGGCGACAAAACACTCACGAACGGAACATCCACTTGCCTTCGCCAGAAAGTGGATGACATTCAACAAGCGTAGGTCCACTCAACAGACTGTCCGTGAATCCTTAGGAATTGTCTGGAAATAACTTCCCGATTGGGAAGAGTTCGACCATGGTTCATCCAAGAACCCCCATCGTCGAATCTGCCGAGACACCAAATGGCCTGAACCACCGAATGGTCCAAGACATCAAATTGCTTGAGCCGCAAAGCGGCAAAATGCGAGTGTTTGGTAATTTCCGCGGATGGCAATGCCGAACTGCGGATGAACCGTCCTCGGACACTTCCTTCGCCGACCGCACTTGACCGACCGCCATGGTCTAACTTCGGAGCTGATACTTTGACGGACTTCATTTCAAAACGACATGCAGCGAACGTATTCATCCGTAGATCGGCAAGGCCATCCGTCGGAAGTACGCCAGCCGGGCAAGGGATCGTCTTTGGTTTACACGCGGCTAAGAAACGAGTGATGAAAAATGGAAATTGAAAAATGCAAAATGCTGACAGCCATTGCTTGCTCACGGGATGCTTGAAACGAAACATTTGGTACCGTTTGAATTTTTAATCCTTCAATAATCATCACTCATTCAACCTCCAGGACTAGCGAAAGGCATTCCGACCCTTTCGTCGTTCGAAATCTGGACTTATGTCGCGACAAATCCTTAGCAGCAGTGCCCCTTCATCGTTTCCACACATGGATTGTGGTCTGCTTCTCGCTTCGTCGCGCGGCAATAAGTGCAGGCATCACGAACCAAAACAAACAAAATAGGTGATTTTTATCACAAGAAGTCGGACGCTTTTGCAACGTTAGGCTGTGTCCAAAACGGACGCTGACCGTCCTTGGTCGCGACTTTTTGTTCGGGATTTTGCCTGCCCGCCAAAGAGTCTGCTCCCTATTTGGACCAAGGCTAGTCCGTGGTTGGTCGGCTATCACAAGCCAACCGATTTTTCAAATTTCCGAGAAACCCGAGTCGTTTTTTCGGGTTAGACGAGAAGGGACCGTTCCCCTCCGTTGTGGATGGGGATGGTTGGGCGTCACTACTCGTCGAATTCCCTTGAATTTGGGGCTGAAGCACGTGCCAAGCTGTACGATCTCTGGGGAAACTCCGGCTTATCGTATCGCTTTGTATCCATTCATCCCAAATCAAGAGTATCGATGAATCGAGAGGACGGACGATTCCGATTCGAATTCCTGGGACCTATTCACTGCATCGAACCATGAACACCTGTGCAACCTCCAAAATGACATACCGAGTCTTGTTGGTCGACGATGATGTTCAGCTGGCTGAGCTGGTTGTGGATTATCTTTCTCCTCATGGTTTCGCCATCGAGACCGTGACGAATGGTGATTTGGCCGTGAACAAAATACTGGTCGAAAATCCAGACGCGGTGCTTTTGGATGTCAACCTACCTGGTACGGACGGATTTTCAATCTGTCGCGAAGTCCGCGAGCAATTTCACGGCCCGATTATTTTGCTGACCGCTCGCGATACAGAAACCGACGAGGTCTTGGGCTTGGAGTTTGGCGCTGATGATTTTCTGGCCAAACCGGTGAGTCCACGCGTCTTGTTGGCGCGCTTGCGGATGCACCTGCGGCGAATACCAACCGAGGAAACAACAATCGAAGAGAACGTGCTCGAACTCGGTGCATTGAAGATCGATCGAGGTCGACGGTCGGTCAAGTTCGCAGGAAACTTGATTCCCCTTTCAACAGCGGAGTTTGATCTTCTGTGGCTGTTAGCCCAGAATGCCGGTTCGGTCGTTAGTCGCGCGATGCTGTTCGAAAGCCTGCATGGTTTCAAGTTTGATGGCTTCGATCGATCCATCGACCTGCGGGTTTCTCGGTTGCGTAAAAAGTTAGGGGACGATCCACAGCAGCCAACGCTGATCCTTTCGATTCGAGGAATCGGATATCAACTATCGATCGAGTCGTCATGAGTCGCCTGTTTCTGCGATTCTATAGTGGCGTTGTTTTTATTCTGACAGTTGCGTGGTTGATGCATTTAGCGTTGACTATTCAACCAGCCGACGAATCCAACTCGAAGGTCATTGAAACGGCCATGAGTGGCAGTGTCCGGATGACTCGGCTCAGTTACGAAACAGCCGAACCGTCGGGCCGCGATCAAACCTTGGAGCTGATCCGCAGGCAGTTTGATTTTCCTGTCGACAAAGTATCCATCGACGACATTCCTTTCCCAGCCCAACACCGCATGAGACTGGGTGACGATGTTGTCTATTTCCGCGCCAATCACTTGTCCTATGTCGTGGGGCGCATGACCGATCCAACCACTGCAATTCTTTTTGGCCCCCTGCCCGAACTGGTCGAACAGTCCCGTTGGCGAGTCTTGGGTGGGATGTCGATCGTTTTGTTGGTCGCCGCTGGTGCAATTTTTATCCTGTTGCGCCCTGTCAACCGGCAACTGCGTGATTTGGAGATCGCCACCCAGGCGTTCGCCAACGGCAAACTTGATTTGCGAATCAACGAAGAGTCTGCCGGTCCCTTAAAAAATGTCGTGGTTTCGTTGAATCAATTGGCCGCTCGTACCGAGTCGCTCATCAAGACCCAACAAGAGTTGATGCAGGGCGTCTCGCACGAACTCAAAGCGCCGCTTTCACGAATCCAATTTGCGGTCGAGTTGATGGATTCCGAACAGGATCCCTTGAAGATCGAACATCGAATGCAAGTGATTCGCAATGGGGCCAACGAGCTTGAGGAAATGGTCAACCGATTATTGCAATACGTCCGCACCGACGCGCCACGTTCCAGTTCTCCAAACTGGCGCGTTCCCCTGGAGCCGGTCGTCCAGCAGATCTTCGAAGGCGAGCGATTGTTGCACCCCGAATTGACGTACGTCGTGGATCCGCAAATGGTCACGGACGATATCTCGATTCTTGGCAGCGTCAACGACTTGACGTGCGTGATTTCGAATACCGTACGAAACGCCAGTCGCTTCGCAAAGCAACAGATCATCGTCCGCGCGTATCGCACGGCCAAAGGGACGATCATCGACATCGAAGACGATGGACCTGGAATTCCAGAGAAAAATCGTCTCGCTGTTTTTCGTCCCTTCGAACGGTTAGCGGATGATCGTGGCAGCGCCGGTTTGGGCTTGGCCTTGGTTGGTCGTATTCTCAAAAGATATGGCGGCTGGGCCCAAGTGGAAACCAGTACCTTGGGTGGCTGTCGCATTCGGACGTTCTGGCCCAAAAGCGTCTCGCCCAAGGCGTCGTGACGTCATGGCCGAAGTTCCGCCCCACGTTTTCCCGCGTTCACTTACGGCGACAACAACCCGTTCGAGCGTGACGAACCGCGCGACAACTCACCATGGGACATCGCTTCGCCCCAGTGGCAGTTCGATGATCTGTTCCAGCTCACGCAACGCCGCCCAGCTACGATCTGCTAATTCTGGATCTGCCAGATCACTGGGTGTTAATTGATCTGGATAATGGCGATCCACCCACGCGAGCAAATCGTGGTACAACGATTCATCCAACCAGATCCGACCTCGAACCGCCGCCCGCTGTTCTCGATTCAACAAGACGCGCAATCGCAAACATGCGGGTCCGCCACCGTTGTTCATACTTTGACGCAAGTCCATCACTTTGACCGTGTCGATCGGTTGTTTCCCGTTTGTAAATTCGCCGGCCAATAATTGTTCGAGCGTGCGGCGAGCCGCGGGGACATGGTCGCACTCTTGGGGGCCAACCAGGACGATGGTTCCGTCGGTCGTGGTTAGTAGTTGACTGTTGAACAAGTAACTTTGAACCGCGTCGGCCAACGACAGACTCGCTGTGGGAATTTCGGCTACCGTCAATGGGCGGTTGTATTGGCGTTGGTACAACTTGCGGAGCCGCGCGAGTACCGCGGGCTGATCGAGAAACGCTTCCTCATGGACCAATAGTAGACCCAGGTGTCCCACCGAGATCACGTCGTTGTGAAACACGCCCGCATCGATAGCCGCTGGATTTTGTTGAACGAAGCACGTGCGCTCTTCACGCAGTCCATGACGCCGCGCCACTGCTTGACTGGCTTGCAACGTTTGCCGCGCCGGATAGCGTTGCGGTTGTTGTGAGTTTGCATCCAAGGCATGTCGTCCGTACACGAACAGCTCGATGCCCGGTTGATGAAATTCGGCGGTCAAACGGGTGTGATTGGCGGCTCCTTCATCGGTCAATGCGATGGCGGCGGGCAAGGGTGGGTGAACGCAGAAGAGTCGTTCGTCCGCGAAGATCGCCTGGAGAATTGGAGCCATGTCGCGGGACTCCAGACTGCGATGCAGGGAGCTGGCCAAGTTCGCTGGTGTGAGGTGCACGCGTCCGTCGGCGGTGTCGGGCGAGGGACTGACGGTTGCGGCATTGGCTGCCCACATGCTCGAGGCACTGTAGGCGGCGGCCAGCAATGCGGGATCGGTCGCCGCCGCACTGCGAATGACTTCCGCGTTGGAACCGCGAAATCCCAAGTTGCGGAGCCAAGCCAGTTGAGGTCGGATCAGGGGCGGCAGAATGGCTTGGGGCACGCCCCATGATGCGACCTGCCACATTTTTTCGAGGCCTTGCCGAGCGGCCAAACGAGGGTTGGAGGCTTGCGACCGGTGTCGTTCGGAGGCGACGTTTCCATGGGCCAGCCCCGCGTAGTTGTGCGTGGGCCCAACCAGTGAATCGAACTGGCACTCGACGAACTCGGCCGCCAAACCAGCCGCGTCGCTGGCCGCGAAATTGTTTCCGAAATCGGTGACTGTCCCTGAATCCGACATGTGTTGCCTCGTGTAGTCCAGTAGGGCGGTGTTCCGGCTTAGCGGGGTTCTTGGTTGCTGGCCGGTAACTTGTGTCGTCGATGCGGAGTGCCTACTACGGATGGTGGATGTCCGGCAGGCGTACCGTAAGCGTCCACTGGCCGGTTGCGGAATTCTTCGGCGTGGGCGTTGGTTTGGGGTAGGCTTGGGGGAATTTTCCCGCACCAACTCGCCGGACACGACCCTTGGAGTAGTGTTTGCGGAATGCATTCTAGGGACGGTGGGTAATCGGGTGAAAGCCCAGTGACTTTTTGGGTTCGAATCCGAACCCTTCGGCCCCTTCCAGCGTCCGGAAAGAAAGCTAACATATTAGGCAGAATATTTGAAAGTCACGCCGCGAAACCAAGCAAAACCCACCTATCGGAGTGTAGCTCAGCCTGGCTAGAGCGCTACGTTCGGGACGTAGAGGTCGCAAGTTCGAATCTTGTCACTCCGACTTCCAAAAACCCCGCAAAACCCGCTGTTTTCTCGCAGTTTTCGTAGTTCTCGGTGTCTTCCTTGACCTCTAAACGATTGTCAGGAAATGACTCAGTTTGACCCATTTGGACTCGATTTGGTGCAAGCGTTGGTGCAAGCGGTTCCAGTTCGGTGCAAGCCTTGGGTCTGATGATTTGCAGTGATTCAACCGCTTCGGCAGTATCCAGTAATCGGGCGTCTGTGTAGGTGTTCATGGTCAGGGCAATATCGGAATGCCTCATTGCGGCTTGGGCGACCCTGGGAGCCACGCCAGCTAACGACAAGTGAGTTCCGAAGCTATGCCGCAAGGCATGAATGTGGACCACGCAACCGTCGGCGTCGACTTTAGGGATGCCCGCAGCATCAAGGTCGAGATTCATGATTCGCAAAATCCCTTTCGAGACGTTGAACACTTTTTCCGATCGTTCGCGGCCTTTGATCCATTCTCGCAGTTCGGCCGCCAAGTCCGACCGAATCGCCAACGTCGAGCCTTGTCGGTTCTTCTCGTTGGAGTGTCGCAGCCGGATAAACGGGACATCGCCAAACGAAAGATCAGCAATCGACAGCGTGCGTAGTTCGTCCGCCCGCAGTCCGGTCAAGACAAGCGTCTTGTAGATCAACGCACGCTCTTGTCCAACTCTTTTCAGCTTGGCTTTGCGCTCGTCTGAAACCCTCGCAGCAAGCTCACCCTTGTTGGGCCCGGTGCGGATTGTCATGGCGTCTTCCAGCGGTCGCCGCCTTGCCGCATCAAGCAGCCCGGTTAGTTCGACCTCGGTCATTGCCCGAGCAACTCGGCGTCGGTCTTGCTTGGCGTCACGCCTCCGCATTCCCTCAAAAGGATTCGTAAGCAAGCGTTTATCGCCGTTCAAGTGCCACCGCTTACCCGCCATTCGCTTACCGATACACCAGAAACCAAAAGCCACCCACGATTCAACGAATCCATTGAAAACCGCTGCTGAAATTGGCTTGATCCTTGATTCGTCGTTGGTACTTTCTTCGGTCAAAGTCCCGAGCCAGTGTTCCAAGGAATCGACATTCAAATCAGACAATGAGCGCCAGCCGCACGCCTCAGCAGTGCGTTTCATACGGGTTTCTGTGGTCTTTATTCGGTCGGCACGAACTCCACGGCTCTTCAGGTGCTCGACGTAGGCCAACAAGTGATCCGAAAGCGATTTCCTCTGGTGGTCAGCAATCTTATCTTGGGCGGGTGATAGAACTTTTGCTTTTACAAGCTCCGAACGTCGCAGTAAATCATCCAACACCGATTGGGCGGCCTGCTTGTCGCGGCATCCGGTAGCTACTTCGCAAACCGTCCCTTCACCATCGCGAAATTTTGCCGTCCAGGTGGCCGCTTCGACCTTAATCCGCTGTGAACCATCTTTGCCCGTCGAAACTTCGGCAGATCGTTTTTTGCCGTTTCTGTCGGTCCACTGGGCAAATTGTTTGCATTCTGCCTTGCCGCTCCGATCCTTCACCGTCCGAGAAACAATCTTGGCATCGGGTGGCAACGGCTTGGTAAATTGCTTCTTCAAGAGTGTGGCCATGTGATTCATCCTTCACGTTCATCACGAGAATTGAAAGTGCGACGGCGGGCGGGTGATGAAGCCCGGTTTCGGATGTACGGTCCTAGCCGTCGCATCCCAATTGTACCCGAGCACCATAAAAAAGCGATTGTTATTTGTTGCAGTGACGGTTTTTGGAATGATCGTCAGCGTGTAGGTTTTGTTGGTCATTGGTTCCGTTCTGGTTTCTGACTGACTTCTGTATTTGTACCGTACATTGTTTGTATGTACGTCCCCTTATAGGGTCCGTACAAACATCACTTGTACGCTGCCAAAATGTACGAACAAAATCCCGTACAAAACCGCGTACAAAATCACTGTTGACCATTGACTACCTGATAGACTTCGGTTTTGCGCTTGCTGCCTTTCTTGCGGAGCGTCTTTGCTTCGATCGCACCTGACTTGAGAAGTAGCGACAGTCCACGCGCTACCCTGGCTTGGCCGAACCCCGTTTTTCCACGGAGTTGACTGTTCGACATTCGTTTACTCTTGAGTAGCTTAAGTAGATTGTCCCGTGTCTCGGCGTCGTTCCGTTGCTGTTTTCCCTCACCGCTGGACTTGTTTTGTTTAACACTGGGCTCTTTATCCGATTCAAGCCACAACGGAAACTTGAGAAAGATGGTTTTCGGTGTTGGGCTAGGAAATGAGCGAGTCACCGCCTCAAGCACCTGATAGCCTTCCTCTGAATGGTGCCGAATGGTTAGGTGAGTGTCCGCAGCTCTGGCAATTGAACCGGCACCGGCCCCCACATCGGTTTGCGCCTTGTCGCCTTGGGCGCCTTTACTGCTGTGATGGACGATTGCAATGGCCGCCTGGCAGTGATTCGCGATAAAGTCCAAGGTGTTGTAGACGGTCATCATATCCGCGTTATCGTTCTCAGACGTTCCCTGTGGCAAGAATCGGTAGAGCGCGTCCAGCACGATCAAGTTGTATTTGCCTGGCGGAATCACTCTGACTGCCCATTCAACAAGCTTGACGATATCCCATGACTTGCCGCGTAGGCAGATCGCGTCGATATTCGGGTCATGGTCACCAACAGCACTTCCGATTTGTTTGGCCCGGTCGTTTAGGGTCTCTCCATGTAACTCGTTGTCGATCAGCAGTACACGGCCTGGGGTACACTTGGCACCCAACCAGGTGCCACCACGCGCCACGGCAAAGGCAAGTTGCAGGATAAGCATAGTTTTGCCGATCTTGCTCGCGGCAATCGCGTTCATGGTTTCACCGCGACGAAGATAGCCATCAACAATTGGCTCTCTTAACTTTGGGAAAGCTCGGCCCAAATCCGACAGCGAGTAAATGATAGGGTCGCCATGTTCGTTCGCCTGATCCGCTGCAACGTCCGCCGGTGCTTGTTCGACTTTAATTCCGTTTATGCGATTCACTTGACGCCCTCCCGGATTGCCTGATTGGCTCGCTCGAAGTCGCCACCGTTGCCTGTGATCGGTCGCGATTTCATCTGCTTTGGCTTGGCTTTGGATGCCTGCTGCTTATAGAGTCCAGCACGATCAAACAATCTGGCCGCTCGCCACAGCTGCAAACGCTCGACTTCGGTTATCGTTGGAATCTCTGGTAGAACTGGTCCCGCGACTTGGACGTAGGGATAGTTGCGTTTATCTACCGATGCAGGACTCGACACGCCAGTGATATAGCCAGCTTCGCCGAATGTCCCAATCAGTGTCTGACCATCATCGATTGCAATCGTGGTATTTCCACAAATCACGCTGCAACGATAGTAGACTTGGTAGCCGCCGCTTGGTGTCTCCACGATTGGAAGTCGAACCGCGATAGACTCCACCAATTGATGCCAGACCGGGAATGTGACCTCAGCCTGCTTGTCAAAATCCAGGACCTCCAATCCACCGCTGACGCAACCACAAATCACGCCCATGCCGTGTGGTGAACGCCACCATTCGTGGATTAGGTCCGTGGTCGGCATTTCCGACTGGTATGGTTTCCAGATTGGAATTGCCGGTCGTTTGGTGCCATTCAAGGCGAGCGGGATAACGGAAATTCCGTTGTCGATGTACGCTTGGGCAATTTCGATGAGCTTCGGGGCCGGCTCCTTCGGATCGAAGTGACCTTTCATGATCGGCCTCCCTTGCTCAAATTGCGCACGTTTGGGCAGCCGTCAGCAATCCATTGCTCAATAACCGCCCGTGGCCACCGAATCAACGATCCGAGTTTTATCGGGCGCGGCATTCTTCCTGAGTCTACAAGCCTATAGACGTGGCGAGTCGAGCACCCTAAATAGTTTATCGCAACATCATCGACGGACAACATCGCCCGTCCGTGACCATCAGTGATCGCGTCGGGGCTTGCGTTTTTTTGGGGCATGATAGGTCCCTATGGTCTAGTGACAGGCAAACACCGTCGCGACTTGCGACTGTCAGCGTTCGCTTTCCGTAGACCATGAATCGGACCACCGGACCGGAGCTAGAACTCAATAAATCCCTCGTTTCTTGTGGCTAACACAGCAAAAAAATCCTCAGAATGGTCCGATTTGGTCCGGTTCTTATAAATCGGACTGCCGGACAACCGAGCTACCAGCCGTTTTAGAACCACTTTTCTTCAATCGGATGCCGCAGTCGTTCAGGTACTTCGTGAAGGATTCAGCAGTTGGCGGAAGCATTTCCTTAGCCTCTCCGTCTTCAGTGATTGCGTTGAATAATTCGGCAACGGTCATTACGTTTGCATTTGGGATTCGTTCCATTGCGTAATCGTAAGCCGACTTCGCCTTGACCCGTGACGGTGAATCCTTCCGAAGCTGTTTGGGCAGCTTGTCATCTGTTTCAACAGAGCCTTCAGGATTGAGCGTTTGGGTAGAAGCTAGTTCGGTCAGTCGCTTCCTGCCTTCGTTCGTCTCAACCGCAACCCCCTCAGACTGTGTTGTCGAGTCGTCTTTGCCAGTTTCTGAACCCGAGGCGGAGTCAGGATTCCCACTGCTCCGCCGCTGGCTAATGGTCGCGTACGCCCCATCAATCAATTCGTAGATACCCGCGGCGATACTTCCATACACGCCGCTTTGGACGCCGATCTTCATCTCTGCCCATACGGCAAACTTACCACGGTCCGCGCGAGTACATTGATGGTATGAGAAATCGAAGATTTGGTATTCACTTTCCTTCATTCCCTCACAGATGAGAGACGCATGTTCTTCGTGTTCCACGAAGTAGACCGGTATCTTCTTAGGTTCGGTGTCGGCCCCCTCGACGAAGATAACAAATACCGCCATAAGACTTGCCTTGCGATTTTGCCTTGCAGAAAACAAAAAAAACGCGGCACGCTGAACGCAAGGCAATTGAGAATCAGCAAACGGTTTCGAACCCGTCGCCGCGCGGCTATGATTCTATTCCAAATCGCCCGTAGATTCAACAATTCAACTAGGGTGTACCCTACTAGCAATTGACCGGCGGCTTTTATGGATGGACGTCGACTTCAAGATTGGACCGAGGATAGCGTCGTTTTCACGACAAATCTAAACCGAGTCTACTGTGCGAGACTAGAGTTTCGACACAAGATCGGCTGCCAAGTACGTCTATCCGTTAAGTGCATTCTCAGTCGATTAAATGGCGATACTTCACCTATATCTCCAACCGGTAACGCTCCAAAATGGCCGCTCGTAACGTCAGCATCGTTGATGCCACATAGCAATGGATCTGGACTAGTTCAAAAACGGTTAGGTTTACGTTGCTTCGCCCGTGAGCGATGGCATTTCGCATATCGCAAAGTTCCCCGTATTTTTTGCCAAATTTTGGAGACGGAAATTCGATTTCATAGACACGGCTAAATATCTTTCGGCGTTCGTAATTGTTCTCTGCCGATTGCCTTATCCAAGTCCACAATGGTGGGAATTGATAATGCTCAACTTGGCTTTTCTTTTCTGGCGTCTCAAAGATGACGCTTTCCTCAACCGTTTCCAACACGTGTTCATCCTTAGGTACGCCTCGGCCTTGGGGTCGATAATAGAATAGTGCCTTGAGGGCATCAATTTCGAATTGCTCGAGTGCCGCCATGAAACGTAACATTGCCGAAGTCGTTAGGAAATTTTCCCATCGGTCCCAATTGGCACTCGACCGTTCAGGACCATAGTCTGATGATGGTTCCAGGGTCGAAGTTGTTCGCGTACTTTCCACGTGCATCCTTGTGAAACATTCGACGCCGCACTCATGCAAAATCGCCTGACTCCAAACCATCTGGAAGCGTTCCACAGGTTCGATTCGCGACCCAGCTAGGTCGTCAATCGACTCGTCTTTCTGGAGAAGCCAATCGGGGTTTAGCCCTTCGCGAATAACCCATTGGGAGAGGTCTTCAAAGCTTAGGGTTCGGAAGGCTAACGTTGCCCCACCTTGCGTCAATGACACAAAAAACGCCGATCTGATAGCCTCAATTTGTCGGAGCCCCGACCATAAAACAACTGCCATAACCAATTCCCTCTTTCCCAGCCGCGTGATACTGCGATTCAACCCTAAACGCCCAATGCCTTTAGATGTGGCATTATTGCATTCTCCAGTTTCGTCATTGCATCGACCATACGGCACTGAATCGTGGGCCATTCAGATTCTGGGCTGCTGTATCCGCCGCTAGAATCTTGGTACTTAACGCGACAGGCCCGTCGATTTTCCAGGGGCTCCCATGTTAGTTTTCCCCCGAAGGATTGCTCAATTGTCTCGGCATGTTCACGCAGTTGGTCAAAAATCGCTTTGTTTTCGTTTGAGTCGCCTCGGTCAATGTAAAGCTCGACGATGCCACAGTCCTTCCCAATTAC
>JAEUIP010000157.1 GCA_016795075.1 Planctomycetaceae bacterium
CCTGACACCTTTACCAGACCCACCCTAAAATTAAGTAGTGACAAAGCACTAGGAAGCCAGTCGTCATTCGCGGGGTGGAAACACGCCTCGTGATTGGCGGCAGCGAACAAGATGTTCTAACCCGGACAGGCATAGGCCCTTAAAGTCTCGCCAATCGGAACCGACCTTACCGTTTGTTCCGACAGAGACCATCTTCCGGTGAAAAAGTGAAGGAAGTTGGCGTCATTTCTTCACTCTTGGCAAATTCATGATTTAACCTTTGGAGCTTCCATCGTCGCGTTGTACTTAGTCGCCGGGTTCTGGTCCTGAAGAAGGGTCAAACCGGGTGGCGGAACGACGCACTCCAGCATCATCCTGAGCCGACGCAATGTCTGGGTCCTGGCAAATTCCTGAACGCCAGTGTCCGCATGGCTTGCGTCTGTACCCATCGGACGGTCCAGCATGAACGTATGTCATTTGCCAGTAGATTGTTGTCGACAATCGAATATCGCGGACGCGAAATCGGCCCGCAAACCAGGTGCGAGTCACCGGTCAACGATTCATACCATTATTCTTACGTTGGCCTTGCTCACTCAGGGGCAAATGGCGACAACAAGCGTTCTCGCTCAGGAGGACTCGGCTGTTGGAAGTCATCCATTCCGATCGGCCCCCACACAGGAATGGAATTCGCAAGTCCCTTTGCTGTTGCCCAGTGACGAGGACACGTCTGCGTTACCCGAATGGAGTCAGATATCGCTAGTGACGCGATTGAATGACGAGCGGGCGTCCGGAGGATGGCGACCGGTCTCGTCAGGGAATGCGGCAACATTAGTTCCTGTGACTGGAACGTCCGCCCCGGCCTTGGGCGAAGAGATCGAGTCGGCGATCACACAGTTGCGGAACAACGCGAACGAAAGTCTGGCGCGAACAAACGCCGCGCCGGCAACTCCGGTGGCAGACTTGCCGATCGGTAGTGAAACCGATCCTTGGGTGCAAACGGTGTTGGCCGAAGGTCAACAGTTGGCCAATGGGGACCGCTGGTCGGAAGCATTGACGATCTATCAAGCCGCGCTGCGCAAGGCACCTCACAGTGCCACTTTGCTCAAACAGCGTCAGACGGCTCGCATGCACGTCGACTTGCGAAATCGCTTGGCCGACAACAAGTATGTCCAATTCGCCCGGACGGATTCGGTCGAAATGGCCGCGGCTCATCTCAATGAGATCTTACTCAAGATCGAACTGAATCATTTGGAGCAGCCGAACTGGAGTGGGATCTTCCAACACGGTCTAAACTCGTTGTTGATCTCATTGGAAGACGCCGAGTTTCAAGCCAAGTTTGTGAATTCGGCCATGGTGGTTCAAATCGCCGGGATCGTTGAACGCTATCGCGAGAGTTTGGCATCTGTGCCAGTTCGTAACCATGCGGAATTCGCCGGATTGGTTCGCGAATTAGCCAATCAAGCTCAACGCCAAATTGGTTTGGCACCCAGTGTTGTCCTGCACGAGTTTGCCAGCACCGCGGCTTCAGCATTGGACACCTACAGCACGTTCTTGACCCCAGGTCATTTTGATGATCTGAACTCACAGATTCGGGGAAACTTCGTTGGGATCGGTGTCGAACTGCGAAGCAAGAAGGATCATCTGGAGATTGTCAAGGCAATCCCTGGCGGCCCAGCCGATCGAGCTAGAATTCGCGGCGGTGACAAGATGTTGGCCATCGAAGATCAAATGATCTCCGAGATCGGTGGAGACGCAGCGGCCGACCTATTGCGAGGTACGGATGGATCATTGGTCACGGTGGTGGTTGAAACCCCGGAAGGCAAGCAATACCGGCTGAAACTACAACGTGCTCGAGTGGAAATCCCGAGCATCGATGAAGTGAAGTTTGTAAACGCGGCGCAAGGAATTGGCTATATCAAACTTTCGAACTTCCAGAAGAACACGCCAGCCGATTTTGACCGAGCCCTGCTGCAATTGCGACAAGGTGGTCTTCGCAGTCTGATCCTGGACTTGCGAGATAACCCAGGTGGAGCCTTGGACGCTGCCGTGGAAATTGTTGACCGCTTTATTGCTCGGGGAACCATTGTAAGTACGAAGGGACGCAACTTGGCCGAGAACATGACGTACTCCGCCCAAGCCAACGACGTCGGACAATTGCCACTCACGATTTTGATCAATGAAAACTCGGCGAGTGCCAGCGAGATTTTGGCGGCCGCCATCGCCGACCACCAACGTGGGACGATCATCGGCCAGCGTTCGTTCGGCAAAGGTGTGGTCCAGACCATTTTCCCGCTGACTTCGGGTCGAGGTGGCATTCGATTGACCACGGCGGAGTACTTTGGACCGTCGGGGCGCCGCGTCGAAATGCAGGGCGTGTCGCCGGACTTCGTCGTCCAAAACACGGCCCGCCCCGCCGTCGATACCGCAACGGTCACCGACGAATCTGGATCGCAGCCTGTCGAAAGGGACGAAGTTTTGGAAGCTGCGATTCGACGGGCAATGAATCAGTTGCCATAACCAAGTTAGAATTCCGACCATCCCCCGAAGAAATTGTGCTAGATTTAAGGTGCAAAGACAGCTCGTGGACGAGGTCGTTGAAGCAGACCCTACGAGACGACCGTTTCTTTTCGGAGGACATCCCATGGCCAAGCCCCTTGCCGATCATTTTTCCGAGAGCCTTCGGGAACAAGGAGTGATTCCGGTAATCGTCTTGGACCAGGTCGCGGATGCCGTCCCATTGGCGGAAGCCCTGTCCATGGGGGAACTGTCGGTATTGGAAATCACGCTTCGCAGTAGCGTGGGACTCGAGTGCATCGAAACGGTAGCAAAATACGATCGGTGGATGGTCGGTGCCGGCACGGTCCTGAACCGCGATGACGCGCGGCGAGCCATTGATTCTGGGGCACAGTTTATTGTGTCTCCAGGGCTGGATGAAGGAACCGTCGCCTATTGCCAAGATCGCAACATCCCCATTGTCCCTGGGGTCTGCACCCCAAGTGAGGCACAACGGGCGATCAATATGGGATTGAGATTGGTGAAGTTCTTTCCAGCCGAAGCGTTTGGCGGAGTCGCAACGCTAAAGGCCCTGAAAGGTCCGTTCCCAAATTTGAAGTTCGTGCCGACGGGCGGAATTGCCCTAGAGAACATGGATTCCTACCTTGAACTGCCCAACGTATTGGCGGTTGGTGGCAGTTGGATGGTCGCTCGTCCGCTGTTGGAGTCCAAGAACTTTGCTCAGATTGGGTCACTGGCCCACTTCGCTCGCGAACGAGTCAAGAGCGCGCGGCACGAAGGATTAGGCAGTTTAGGTTGAAGTTAACGATCGTATGGTCCGATATTACGCAAGGTCGGATCAAAACTTCCCCCACACTGCGGTCTCTATGGAAACGACACTCCATCGCCAACTCAAGACATTGTATGCAGCCCCTGGCGATCGTTTGGAGCAAGAACTGGGCAAGTATCGAATCGATGTTGCCAAATCGGATTGCTTGGTTGAAGTCCAACATTCCAGCTTGAACGCCATTCGCGGCAAAGTCAGCGAGTTGTTGCGACGGCACCGAGTCGTCGTGGTTAAACCGCTGGTCGTGAAAACGAGAATTGTACGTTTGAATCGAAAAGGCGGACAAGTTGTCAGTCGCCGCTGGAGTCCCAAGCGCGGACAAATGATCGACTTGTTTGACGAGTTGATCTATTTTCGGGAACTCTTTCCGCATCCAAACCTGACGCTGGAGATCCCATTGGTGCAAATCGAAGAGTGGCGTTTTCAAGGACATGGTCGACGGGTTCGCACGCGGCTCAGCGATCATCAGGTTCAAGATCAACTGTTGTTGGGTGTAGAACAAACGGTGAAATTGAACCGCCCGACCGATCTGTGGAACATCGTGGCTCGGCCAACCCAGTGTGAATTCTCCACGCAAGACTTGTCGAAACTCTGGCAAGTTCCTCGCTATCAAGCGCAGAAGATTGCGTACACGCTACAGCACTGTGAAGCGATTGATCGCATTGGCAAATCGGGAAACTCTTGGGTCTATGGAGTGGCGCGATCCAAGACGACGACCGCAAAGCCGCTTTCCTTGCGAGTGGCCGGGTGAACGATCAAGGGCCGATCGAAGGCCGTTCCATCGTCGATTGGACCGCCGTGGATTGGCGATCTTTGGGCATCGCCACGCATCAGCACTTTCCCGAGACCTCTTCGACAAACGATGTAGCTCGGAGCACGACGGGAGCCATGCCGCGAGAGGCTTTCCCGTTGTTGATCACGTGCGAACGACAGACCCAGGGACGCGGGCGCAACGGTCGGCAATGGTGGCATCGTGAGGGCGGTTTGGCTTGTTCGATCGTTCTGCCGCTTCCTGCACCAGAACGCAACCATCCAGCCGGGCTCAGCAATGCGGCGGGGCGTTTGGCGATTTGGACTGCGATCTGCCTCCAAGAAACCGCCGCTCACTTTTTGCCCGATCAGCTTTGCCAAATCAAGTGGCCCAACGACTTGATGATTGCGGATCGCAAAAACGCGGGAATTCTGATCGAATCCGTACCAACCGTTCCGCGCCACCCGTCCCACTCGGCAATCTCGAGCGAGCAGTTCCGAAATCCATCGTCGTTGGTCGTGGTTGGCATCGGCGTGAATATCAACAATCGATCTGTGTCCTCCGAACTACCCGGCACGGATTGGTTCAGTTGGGCCGAAACCAATCGAACATTTGTGGTACCCACGGTCTTGGCCGACTTCTTGGCCCGGTGGCTACCACGCATGGAAAGCTGGCCGCCGCCGATGTCGCTCCTCCAACCCCGCTTTACCGCCGTCGATTGGCTGCACGGAAAACGGCTGGAAGTTTTGGCGACCGGCGCATGGCAGATCTTGCCGAATGGCGACGTGGCTATCGCGAACATGGACCACGGCCAAAAGGAGCCACAGACTTTTTTGGGCTCTTATGCGGGAATCGACCCGCAAGGCTTCTTGCGATTATGCGTCGACAATGGGGAACTGCGGATCTTCCCCAGTGTTCACCGAGTTCACGCGCTACCTTGATTTCTCTCACTCGGTATACCAAGATATCGGATCGATGAGTTAGAACCGTTATTGATCTTGTTCCCGTTGCGCAACATCATGAACGGCTTGGGTTGATAGGAACACGGCATGGATCATGGCGCAAATCAGATTCAAAAAGAAGACGCGGCAACGGTCGTCAGAAATCAACGCCTTGGATTGAAGCTGTTTGCGGCGTATGCAATCACCTATTTTCTGTTCATTGTGTGTTGCATGACATCTCCTGGGTTGCTGCAAGCGACGCCATTGTGGGGAATCTCGAACTCGGTGGTTTTTGGATTTGGTCTCATTTTTTTAGCGATTGCCATTGCTTTGATTTATGGATTGGCCTGTCGCGGTTCGGGCGGTGTGTCGTCTCAGTCCGAGCATGGGACGGAACCGGACGCGACCTCGGAGTCCCATTCATGATCTACGAAGTGAACTACACCGCCGTAACGGTGTTTACGCTCATTGTGGGCCTCACCCTTTGGCTCAGCGTTTATCTGGCGAAAAGCGCAACCAGTGCCTCGGGTTTTTTCGCGGCCAGTGGCGGTATCCATTGGTTCGTGAACGGAGTCGCGTTTGCCGGCGACTATTTGTCAGCGGCATCGTTCTTGGGCATTTGCGGCATGATCGCGTTTTACGGCTATGATGGCTTTCTCTATTCGATTGGTTACTTGGCTGGATGGATTGTGGCCTTGTTGGTCGTGGCCGAGCCCTTGAAACGACGCGGGAAATACACGTTCGCGGATGCCTTGGATTCCGCATTTCAATCGCGGGCAATTCGTTTGTCAGCTTCGATGAGCACGTTGGTCGTGTCCGTCTTCTATTTGATTCCTCAGATGGTGGGCGCGGGCGCCTTGGTCCAACCACTTTTTGGTTTGCCGCATTGGGTGGGCGTGACCATGGTCGGGGCCGTGGTGGTCGCCATCGTGATGACCGCCGGTATGGTCAGCACAACCTACGTTCAATTTCTCAAAGGCGGCTTGTTGGTTTTCTTCTCGTTGATTTTGACGATCCTGATCTTACAGCGAGGCTTCACGGTTGTTCCCGAAAGCGAACGCGCCGCTCGGTTGGCCGACCAAGTTCGAGAAGAAACTCCCGACGGTCGCATCCTGATCAATGGCTTGCCCCAAGGTCGTGGTCCGGGAGAGACGGATCTGCGGCCCGTCGGGGAAGTTTTGGAATTGCCCGATGGTGCCACCGCGACTGGGCCCGTGGGACCACTGGAATTTTTTCGAGTCCTGCAAGGCAGTACGATCGCCCTGTGGCGTGGCAAAACAGTGGACAAGAAAACGACGTACACAGCGACTCCAACCGCAGGCTCGGAGATCTTGCGACCAGGAAATCTTCCGGCTCTCAAGGGGATTCGCAGTGAGAAATGGGCGGATCGTTTGAATTTTGTCTCGTTGATGTTGGCTTTGTTTTGTGGCACCGCCGCCTTGCCGCATATCTTGATTCGTTACTATACGGTCAAGGACCAAGCCAGTGCTCGCAAGAGCACGATCGTTGGTATCGCCACGATCGGCTTCTTTTATGTCTTGACGCTGTACTTGGGCATTGGTGCCATGACGAGCGGCGCGATGGATGTGTCGGACAACAACATGGCAGCCCCGTTGTTGGCCCGGAGTTTTAGCAATTTGTTATTCGCCTTGATCTCGGCGGTCGCCTTCACCACCGTCTTGGGGACCGTCAGCGGGTTGATTATCGCCGCCAGTGGAGCGGTCGCCCACGATGTGGTTCCAATTGTGACCGGCAAACCATTGGATGATCGTTCGAAAATTCGGGTCGCCAAGATTTCGGCGCTGGTGGTTGGTTTGATTGCCATTGGCCTGGGGATCGCCTTTCAGAAAATGAATGTCAACTATTTGGTGGGTTGGGCGTTTAGTGTGGCTGCCTCGGCGAACCTACCAGCGTTGATCATGGTTTTGTTTTGGTCGCGGGCAACGTGGCAGGGAATCACGGCCTCGATCATGGTCGGAATGTTGTCGGCCTTGGCGTGGATTCTGTTGAGTGGTGATACGTTTAGAGATGTGTACGGCATGCCAGCCGATCAAAGCTGGATTCCGTTCAGCCAACCGGGGATTGTCACGATCCCTTTATCGTTCGTGACCCTGATCATGGTCTCGCTGTTGACGTATAAGCCCGCCAACCCCGTTCGCCGTTAGCGACTGTAGACATTTTGCGTCATAAGAAATTGGCTTATAAAATAGACTTCACTAAGACCACAACGGCTCACGTTCGCAAGTTCGTATGGTTGGAACAATCAGTCAGATTCGATCGGTCTATTTGCGGATGTTCCTGAAACAAATCACGTCCTACGGCCTACAAAACTCAACACGAAGAAGTAACGAGAGTCCGCTCGCTCGGGTAAGTGTCGTAGAGCGAGCATGCCGATCGCGCCTCCCGTTGAATTCGTAGCGCAAGCGAGCCAATCGCTCGCGGTGGAATTCACATTAAGTCCTGTGCTTGATCGAATGTTTTATTGAATTGTCGACCGAATGACCACGGCCGGCGCGATCGGTGCGCTCGTGCGATTTTCTTTTGCGTTCGGCGACAGAAAACACTTCCGAGTCATCCAATCTTTTGTGGTGCGTCCAGTACCTTAAACTATTTCATGCTCTGCCCGTACACGAGCGCTCGCTTAAGTGCTTTAATACAAGTGTGGCCGACGACCGACCGCTCAACGCCTCGCATGAATATCAAGGAGTGAAACCTATGGACGACAACGCAAACGCTGGGATTCGCCCGCAGGTTTCGTTTGATGGTGGTGATTTGGATTGTGGCAATGGGTTGCTTTTATTGATCCGTAAACATATCGACCCGCTGCATCCGGGCGAAATCTTGGAGATTCGATCAAGGGAACGTTCGGTTGCCGAGGACTTGCCGGCGTGGTGCCGGATGACGGGCAATGATCTGGTTCAGGTCGAACGACTGGAGAGTGAATCGCGCTATTTGGTTTCCAAGGGACGCTGGGAACCACAAAGTCACGCAGGCAAAACCGATGATTTGCTCGGCAGTGCTGATCGGTCAAAAGGTCGTGGTGCGCTCCGCCAACCAAGGTTGGATGGCGGAGCGAGCCACGACAATACCCCGTCGCAACCCGCTGCCGAGGTACCAACCATGCCGCGAATCGTTCCGATTGAGATTCCCTCCAATTTGCCGCTGCCGCGACCATGTCTGCCGATTCCGGAACTGGCAGTCATGGGAATTGGCAGTTGGCCCCGCCCCACGTGGTTGATGCGAGCCCTGTCGGAGAACTTGCAAGGTCGAATGCCCGACAAGGAGTTTCAAGCCACGGCGGATGATGCGGTGCGTTTGATATTGGAGTACCAACGAAGGGCCGGCGTGGACGTATTGACGGATGGAGAACAACGACGCGATAGCTACAGTAGTTTTGTTGGAGCGTTGTTGGATAACTGTCAATTGATTCCACTCACCGATCTGTTGCCTTATGTGAACGACCCGGAGAGCTTCGCAGCAGAATTGCGGGCCTTGGATGTTCCTGCCAGTGAGGTTCGTCATCCGGCAGTCTTCGGTCCGCTCGGTCGCTCGAAGCCTTTGGCCGTGGCGGAATACGAATTTGTTTCGTCGCAGACTTCGCTACCCGTCAAGATCGCTTTGCCAGGGCCCTATCTGTTGACGCGAACGATGTGGCTGGAATGTGTATCGGATCGCGCCTATTCGTCGCGTGAGTCGTTGGCGCAGGATGTCGTTCGAGTCCTGCGCGAAGAGCTGCACGATCTACTGCATCGCGGGGTCTCCTTGGTTCAATTTGACGAACCCGTGTTGTCCGAAGTTGTCTTTGCGTCTCGGACAACGCGACGATCGTTCATGTGTGGCGCTTTAGGCGAGCGTTTGCCGGCCAGTGAAGAGTTGTCCTTCGCGCTGCAATTGTTTCAGCAATTGACCGCAGGATTGCCACTCGAGCGAATCGGCATCCACATTTGTCGCGGCAATTGGACTCCCGACGAGACCAAAGCCTTGGCAGGTAGCTACGAACCCTTGTTGGATTTCTTGACTCAAGTACCGGTTGGCAACTATTTCTTGGAGGCCTGCACAGCTCGCGCGGGCGAGTGGCAGATGCTGACGGAGTTACCGGCGGATCGCCGCATTGGACTGGGGATGGTCAATCAAAAGCACACACAAATTGAAAGCGACCAGGAAATTCGCACGCGATTGCTGGCTGCGATTCAAGCCTTTGGTCCAAGATTGTTCTTGACACCTGATTGCGGCTTTGCCACATTTGCCGACAATCCGATCAGCAGTGCCGAAGTGGCGACCGCGAAACTGGCGGCGTTGGTGCGGGTACGGAATGAAATTTTGGGAAGCAAGAATCCACAGGAAAGCTTGACAGGACGCGAATGATCGTTGAAGAGTCCGCAACCGTCGTTGTAGAAACGACTATCTCGAATGCAACACCGGGTTTGGATGATCCCGTCACGGTATCGATGCGTTCGGACTATCCTGTGCTTTTTGTGGAACAGACAATTCAACAAGCGTTGGACTCGTTGCGAGCGGAGCCACCTTCCGGGCGAATCATTTACTTTTACGTGATTGACGCCGAGCGCCGACTGTGTGGCGTTGTACCAACTCGGCGCCTGTTGCTCGGAAACGTTGCGACTCCCCTACGTGAAATCATGGTCGACCAAGTCGTCGCCATTCCCAATACCGCGACGGTCAAAGACGCCTGCGAAGTCTTTGTCGAACGACGTTTGTTGGCAATCCCCGTGATCGATGAGTCGTCGCGAATCGTTGGGATCGTCGACGTGGATTTGTACACGGACGAACTAGCGGATCTGGACCGTCGCCAAGCCAGCGATGACTTGTTTCAGCTGATTGGCGTGCATTTGTCGGAGTCCGCGCAAGCCAATCCTTGGACGTCCTTTGCGAACCGCTTTCCTTGGTTGTTGGCCAACATCGCCGGGGGTCTGATGGCGGCGTTCTTGACAGGAATGTTTGAAGTTCAGTTGCAAAAAGTTGTCGCCCTCGCCTTGTTTATCCCGGTTGTCTTGGCTTTAGCCGAGAGCGTTGCGATTCAGTCGGTTAGTTTGGCACTACAAGGCTTGCACGGAAGGCAGCCGACGCTTCGCTCGATTTTTCGAAAATTGCAAGCCGAGTGCACGACCGGCATCTTATTGGGCGTGTCTTGTGGGGGCGTCGTTTCCATCGTCGCCGCCGTCTGGTTGCAGCAATGGGTCGTCCCGGTCTGCTTATTCGGAGGTATGTTGGGCGGTATCTCGGTTGCTGCCATCATCGGGGTGGCCATGCCCAATTTGTTGCGCTGGATGAACCGCGAACCACAAGTTGCCGCGGGACCGATCTCTTTGGCAGCAACGGATATGGTCACACTGTTGATGTATTTCAGTTTAGCTCGTTGGTTGATTGGCTAAAGAGATTTGGCACGTTCCGCAAGTCGCTGGGTTCTATATCACAAACCGGGGCACCCGACCAAAGATTCTTCGAATCCAGCAGGCTGGTTGGGCGACTTGACGGACGCGTCCGATATCCCATAAACATTCGCCGCTACGTCCACAAAAAGGTGGTGGAGTAGATGCACGCGTGGCTTCAGTCAGTCCACCGAAAATTCCACAGAGCAATCACAAACGTCGCGATGGTCCACAACAGGATCGACGACATCTCGATTGGAAATGCGAACATGGACTGGCCGTCCAACATGATGCCACGTAGTGCATCAAGTAACGGTGTCAACGGCAAGATTCGGATGGGAATTTGCAGCATTTCAGGAAAGTTCTCGTACGAAAAAAAGATGCCGCTCAAGGTCCACATGGGCAACATGACCAAATTGATCAGCCCCGACATGGTCTCCATCGTTTTGGCTCGGCTGGCGATCAGCAACCCGACTCCCGCGAACTGCAATCCGCCCAACAGAACGACGAACAAGAAGTCAAACCACGGGCCATGGTTGGAAACCGAAAACGCCAGGTAGCTGGCCAACAAGATAACAGCAATTTGTGGAATCACAAACAACATGCGGCTGAAGACAATGCCTAACAAAAAGTCGCTCTTCCGCATGGGCGTTGCCAAGAATCGCTTCAAAAGCTTGCGAATTCGCATGTCAACGATGGCATAACCAACACCCCACAATCCACCGCCCAAGAGAACCATCCCGATCAAACCGGGGACGAGAAAGTCAATGTAACGCCCACCGGGCTCACTATACGGGACTCGGCGGAATGACGGTGAGTCTTTGGCACCGGCCGACAATCGCAGTTGCTGTTGAACCAAGAGTTCAGCGGTTCGCCCACCGGCTCGTTGCGGATCGTAGACGAACTCCCAAGGCTGGTGGACGGCATCGGCCGATGAACTTGGCTGGACTACATCGCCGGTCGATGCACGAATCAGCAAAGCCAACCGCCCCGCTCGTAGCATTCGCAGTCCCTCATCGGGCGTGACGATCGACACAGCCAACTCGGGACTGGAACGTAAGGATTCATTGAGTTCGGCAGCCTGCGCTCCCGCGACGATGGCCACCTGACTCACACTTTCACCTTGGGAACGAAACGCCGAACCCAGAATGAACATCATGACCAGCGGGAAAACATAAGTCCAAAATACCGCCGCCGGTCGACGGGAAAACTCCAGCAATCTCGTCCGTACGAGAATCATGATCGGCCAATCACTGACCAAAGAGCCGGTCTCTTGTGGCGACGGAGCGAGCGTTTTCTTGCTTGGCGCCGTTTCGCGCGGCGGTTCTTGATTCGACATCAGGCCGCGTCACTTTCCAGGCGTTTGCCAGTCAAATGGATGAACACGTCGTCCAACGACGCCTCCCGCGTGTTCAGATCACTAAGGACGTAATCGTGGCGCCGGAGCAACTCAATCAGAGCCGTTACCACCACCGGCAATTGCTGGCAAGTCAGCCTAACTTGCTCCGCAATGTTTTCCACCAATGAAACGGATGGCAAAGCGCGCATCGTGTCCAGAATTTCGGTCGGCGGATCTACTGGGCAATGGGGGTCCTGTCGTTTGGCAAACGAAAACCGGACGACTTGGTCACCGCCCAACGATCGAATCAACTCGTCCGGAGTTCCAATGGCGATCACGCGACCTTCGTCAAAAATGGCGACGCGATCACACAAACGTTGCGCTTCGTCCATGTAGTGGGTCGTCAGCAGAATGGTCCGTCCGTTCGCACGGAGCTGGCGAATAATCTCCCACACTTCGCGGCGACTTGTGGGGTCGAGTCCTGTTGTCGGTTCGTCCAAGAATAGTAATTCTGGGTCAGAGACGATTGCACAGGCAACGGCCAGACGCTGTTTCTGGCCGCCGGACAATTTGTTGACCCGCGATTTGGCTTTTTCTTGCAGACTGACTTGGGCCAAGGCCTGTTCGACGGTCAAGGCATGACGATAAAAAGAGCGAAACAAACGCACCGTCTCGGCCACGGTAAGCTCATCACTCAAAACAGTCTCTTGAAGCGAGACGCCAATCCGTTGGCGAATCTCGCGGTCATCGCGGCCCCACTGTCGACCCAAGATCCAGACTTCGCCACTCGTGGCAGGCAACAACCCCTCGAGAATTTCAATGGTGGTTGTTTTGCCGGCACCGTTTGGTCCTAAGACTCCGAAACACTCTCCGTAGTGGACTTGCAAATCGAGACCACGAACGGCCTCTACCGGGGGTTTTGCCAGATAAGTCTTCCGCAAGTTTCGGCAGTCGATGGCAAATTTCACACGCAGCTCGGTTCAAGGAGACAGGCATTGGACCACGGGGGATTACCCCGCCAGATTCTCGCCCGAAAATGTCCGGGTTCACACGTTTTATCTTAACCAGTTTGCGGCCATTTACAGCGTGGGGTAACAACCAAATTGCCCCCCAACTCCTGACTTGGACAGGTAGATGGGCTGGTTGAGTTTCGGTGGCGGTCTCGTATACTTGCTTCCCGTAGTGTTGGGCTTCCGAGAAGACTGAAACGTGACGGCGCGGACGCTAATGGAAAACGTTCAACGCTCTTTCATTGGGAACAATCGTTAGGGAAGTGTTGCCGGGCAAGTGACGCTGGGTAGT
>JAEUIP010000158.1 GCA_016795075.1 Planctomycetaceae bacterium
TTTTTCTTTTTTCATGTTTCGCTGGTTGGGGGTTATTTTCTGGAAAAAAAATTGCCCGTTGTGTTGTGGTCCCCCCCGCCAACCCAATTGGTACCCAAAAAATGGGAGGATCGCGGAGCGATCCACGACAATTAAGCCGGATCGCGGAGCGATCCACGACAATTAGCTGGATCGCGGAGCGATCCAGGACAATTAGCTGGATCGCGGAGCGATCCACGACAATCGGGAGGACCGCGGAGCGATCCGCTACAATCGGCGGGATCGCGGAGCGATCCACGACAGTTGCTGCCCCGCATTTTAGCAAAGGTCGTTGATCGTTAGAATCCGATGCTCGGATCGCCGCTGGGCTTGGCTACCACTGCGGAATTGAACAGACCAATGTCAGGATTGTGTCGACGAACCATGCCTCAACTTTTCCCTCAATGTCCCGTTGAAAAAGTGATTTCAGGAGGACAGACCGGCGTGGACCGCGCGGCTTTGGCGGTCGCGGTCTATCTGGAGATTGCCCATGGCGGTTGGTGCCCGTTGGGGCGGCGCGCTGAAGACGGAACAATTCCAGAGTTTTACAATTTGCAGGAAACGGATTCGTCGAACTACGCCGTGCGTACGTTGCAAAATATCTTGGAAAGTGACGGGACGCTGGTCTTAACCCGGGGGATGATTTCTGGCGGGACGGCGTTGACCATCAATCTTGCCAACCGAAATCGACGTCCTTTGCTGGTTTTGAATTTGGCCGAGGAGCATGAATACGCGGCCCTGAGGCAGTGGTTGATGCAGCACCAAATCCGGATTCTAAATGTGGCGGGCCCGCGCGAAAGTTCGGAACCCAACATTACGGCCGAAGCCGAACAATTCTTGATCAATGGCTTGTCGGACTTTGATTTGCCCACGTAGAACGTCTTGTCAAAACGGTCTGACCGTTTGGAACTCAAGTCAACGTCGTCGAGCTCTTCTGGCTTCGCCAAGGATACAACGAACCCTTTGGCGATTGACGCTCACTCCGACGGTGGTTGATGGATGGGTTGGGCATACGCCAGAGCCGCCGCCAGGCATTCCGCAGCCAAAACAACGAACCGCTGCAAGACGATCAATAACAAAACGGCAGGGAATTTGGGGCGGAGGATTGGAAACAACACGATCTCGCGCACACCCAGACCTCCTGGCACAAATGACAGAAACCCAATGACGGTCGACAAAGTAACCCCGGCCGTGGTTCGAGGAAGCTCGGTCAGGCTGCTGTCTTGCTCGGGCAGGAGCATCGTAAGCGAGAGCAGCCCACCACCCAACAATAGCCAACCCCCGACAAAGGCCAAACTGCCACCGGCGAACAGATCCCAAGTCCATCGGGCGGCCAGCCACTCTCGCTCGGTTCGTGACTTGAGCAACGGCAGTCGCACGATCCAGACTCGCAGGACGGGCGGCAACATTACAAACAGGATGCCACCACCAAATGCTGCACCCAAGACCAGCACCCATTGTTGTTCGGTCAACAGAGATGCCCCGCAAACAGTTCCAACACTGCTGCCAACTGCGATAAACATGAGTGTCTCCACAACCGCTGCGGCGGAGACGATAAGCCATGGTTGAAACGAGTTGGAATTGGCACCGGTCGTGGCCTTCGGCACGGTCGCCGCAATGGACGCACGAATTGCCACTACCATGACCTTGCCTGGGATATATTTCCCCAATTGACTGAGATAAAAAGCGCGAAAACTATGTCGCATCGAGATAGGTAAACCGAACCGATGCAACAGTGTGTGCCAAAACAACCAGCCCGGGACCGTACCCAGGAAAGATAATCCAACGGCAGGCCAGAGCCAGGCCCAGCGCAGCTTATTCCACGCCACGTCCTGTTGTTGCAGGTCGCGCCAACCTTGCCAGATCGTCCAGCCCACAGCGACTACGACCAACAAGATGGTCGCATATTGAATCCAACGCCAAACCAGTGCTCGGTTCAATCGACGATCCCACGTTGTTGGTTCAAGAAGCGTTGAAGTCGGGCTTCCAACGAGCGTAACTCCACGCGCATGGCTTCCAGCTCCTTCGCAACTTCCTCTCGATCAGCAAAGTCACGCGTTTGCTCCAAGACGGCGCAGATGGCTGCCAGCTCCGACGCGTGCAACGCGAGGGCGCTGCCCTTGAGCGAATGCGCGGCATGGGAAAGCTGTTCCCAGTCGCTTCGTTCCCAAGCGGCACTCATGATCAACAGCAGTTCGGCCGACTCTTCCAGAAAGGCGTCCGCCATGATCCGCAATAGATCGGTGTCGTGATCGATGGCATCCAAGGCTTCGGAAAGTTCGCTATCGACCTCGTTCTCCAGGGACCAATCGGATTCGGTTTCTTCCGTCGAATAATCGATGCAGTTGGCAATCTTCTCTTCCAATTCCGCGATGCGGATCGGCTTCGACAAGTAATCATCCATTCCGGCATCCAGACATCGTTGCCGGTCGCCCGACATGGCATGAGCGGTCATCGCCACAATGGGAACATGCCGCGCACCGGATTGCTCGTGAACGCGAATGGCTCGGGTGGCATCCAGTCCATCAAGTCCGGGCATTTGCACGTCCATCAGTACCAAATCAAACGAATCCTGCTGGCACGCCGCGACAGCTGCTTGTCCCGATTCAACGACGACCACACGATGCCCCATTCGTTCAAGCAACCCCACCGCTAAGCGTTGATTGACGCGGTTGTCCTCGGCCAACAGAATTCGCAAGCTGCGATTCTTGAGTGCCGCGCGACGACGCGTCGCCGCTGCAGCTCGGGGAGTGTTTGCATCGGACGGCGTTTGTGGGCTTGAACTCGCGGCCAAAGATTCCTCGGGCAGGGCGACGTCCATTTCGAAATGGAAGCAACTGCCCGAACCAAAATGGCTTTCCACCCAAATTCGCCCATGCATCAGGGCAATGAGTTTCGAGGTGATGGCCAACCCCAAGCCTGTGCCGCCGTACTGCCGCGTGGTGGAGGCATCCACTTGCTCGAATTCATGAAAGATGGAATCCAGTTTGTCAGCGGGGATTCCAATCCCCGTATCGCGCACGGTTCCATGCAAACGGGCATGCGCCCCGGAGCGAACCAGTAATGCAAACGTGACAACGATTTCACCGCTTGACGTGAACTTGATCGCATTGCCCACCAAATTGATCAAGACTTGACGAATTCGCCCAAGATCCGCGATCACCACTGACGGAACATCGGGGGCGACTTCCAATCGAATCTCGAGGCTCTTCGCCTGGGCTCGCATTTGGAGTGGCCGTAAGGTGTCATTTAAACTATTCCGAAACTCAAATTCCGTCGGATCCAAGTTGAACTTGCCGGCTTCAATTTTTGAGAAGTCCAAAATGTCGTTGATGATCGTCAGCAGTGCCTCGCCCGATTCGTGGACCATCCGCAAGTAGTCGCGTTGGGCTGGGGCCAACGGCGTGTCGAGGACCAGTTCGGTCATGCCCAAGATCGCATTCATGGGCGTGCGAATTTCGTGGCTCATATTCGCCAAAAATTCGCTCTTGGCCCGATTGGCTTTGTCGGCGGCCTCTTTGGCTTCCAGGAGTTCTTGAGCCGAGCGTTTTTGCTGCGTGATGTCACGCGTGATGCCAAACGTGCCGATGATGCGACCGTCGTTATCGCGCAGTGGAAGTTTGGTTGTCGAACACCAGGTATCGGGTCGATCGGGCCAAGTTTCGTGTTCGACGAAGTCGACCATGGGACGCCCCGTGCTCATGATCTTTTGTTCGTCCGCTCGGGCTTGGTCCGCGTGCTGAGCTTGGAAAAAATCCGCGTCAGATTTTCCAATGACTTGTTCGGGGGCTGTCAAGCCAAACTTTTCGACCAACCCTGCGCTAACGCGCAAGAAGCGACTTTCGAGATCCTTGAAGTAAATGCTATCGGGCACATTATCCAACAGGGTATGCAAGAAATATCGTTCTCGGTCCAAGGCTTGAACCGCCCGTTGTCGATCGGTGACGTCCCAGAACAAAATCTGTATGCCAATGACGCGTTGTTCCGGGCCAATGATGGGGCATTTGAAGACTTCGACGTAAAGTTCTTCATCGGTTGCCGAGCGATGTTGTTCGATTTGATGGATCGATTGTCGCGATTCGATGACCCGTTTGTCATCTTCGCGATACCGTTCCGCCAATTCCCAGGGAAACAAGTCGTAGTCCGTCAAGCCGATCAAGTCGAATAGCTCGCGTTGCATCAACCGGCAGAAACGTTGATTGCACTCTTCGATGCGACCTTGAAGATCTTTTCGCACATAGTTGAGTGGCAGGCTCTCAATCAATGTCTCGTGCACGGTGGCCACATGGAGCAACGATTCTCGCGTCGCGCGTTCGCGCGCCGTTTCATCGCTTGCCGCAAAGTCCAGCGAGTGGATATCGTTGGCGGTAGGGTTTGTATCGCCCACTGTCATGGTCGGTGACCTATTGCTTTAGCACAGGGCCGTGGATTCGGGGAAACCAAACATCAAGTTGAAATTCTGTACCGCGGCACCGGAGGCGCCTTTGACGAGATTGTCGATACAACTGACCAACACGACACGCCCTCGCGCGCGATTGACGGAAATTGCGCAGCGATTGGTGCCCACCACTTCACTGGTTTTGGGAATGTGTTTGACAATGTCGACGAAGGGTTCGTTCGCATAGAACTCGGCGAGGCATTCGACCCAATCTTCAGGTGAAGTTCCTGGGTTCGGTTCAGCGTAAATGGTCGAAAGAATGCCACGGCTCATCGGCACCAAGTGGGGCGTGAACAAAATCTGAGTCGCGCGAGTGGTCGCGCGAGTAATGATCTGTTCCATTTCGGGCATGTGACGATGTTTGCCAATCTTGTATGCGGACATCGACTCGTTGACCTCGCAATACGAGTACGCTTCATCCGCTTGACGACCGGCGCCCGACACGCCGGACTTGCTATCAACGATAATGCCTTCCGGGTTGATCAAGTCGGCCATGATCAAAGGCGTGAGCGCCAAGATCGCAGTGGTGGGATAACAGCCGGGGTTGGCGACCAAATTCGCGGTCCGGATTTCATCGCGGAACAATTCCGGCAGACCGTAAACCGTTTTGCCAACCAAGTTGGGTACCGGGTGTTTGACTTGGTACCAGTGTTCGTAGGTTTCTAGATCGTTGAGGCGAAAGTCTGCGCTAAAGTCGATCACGCGGACCCCGTGTTGGAGCAATTCGCCCACGGCTTCGGCGCTCGCGGTATGGGGCAAGCAAGAAAAGACGCAGTCGCATTGTTCGGCCAACTGTTGGTTGTTGGCTTGGCTTAAAGGAAGATCCAATTGGCCGCGGAGCCAAGGATGTATTTGGGAAATTGGCTCGCCAAGGTCCTTGCGCGACACAACTGCCGTCACTTGAACGTGGGGATGCCGGACCAAAAACCGCAATAGTTCGCCGGCGGTGTAGCCCCGACCTCCCAATACGCCAACTCGTACCATGTGATACTCGAACTTTCTATTTCTCAGTTGAATCGGAACTTGTGAAACTTTGTGATTTCAAGAGAACTTCTTCTTGCCCATCGACGACTTGGACCAAGCCAAACGCGAGCCCTTTTTCCAAGAGTGCGTCGTTGTTTTGCACAACAAATTCGAGGGCTTTTTTGTACCGGTCCATGTCCTTCATCATGGCGTCCAGACGATTGAGTTCCGCTTGTTTGAGATCCCCCTCGCCCGGTTTGGCCCGCGTGGACTTCAATTGGTCGTATTGCAGTTTCAAGGCTTGCTTGAACTGTTCGGCTTCCGTTGCCGCCTCCGCCCCGCTGTCCTTTTTCAAGGGACGCAGCCCGTTCGGGGTCAGCAACTGCAAGCGGCCTTCCAAGCGAGTTCGATTTCCGGTCTCGGCGGTGACCATCAACAAGATCGAACCAGTGTCCAATAGTTCGTCCATGAAGTAGACCTCTTCCTTGGCGCGAACTCGGAAGGCCTTCCACATGGGATGTTCGCGGTCGAGTTTCTTCAGCGGCTTGCCCGCAAGTTGAAATCGCCATTCGCTACCTTCGCGCGCAAAACCTGGTGTATCTTGGAACCAGCCCTTGGAAGTCGCGGACTTCGGGTCAAACGTTAGATCGGGAATTGGTGCATTGGCCACGTTCGAGGCCGCCATCTTGCCGTCGTCTGTCGCGTTCGCGGGATCGGGATTCTCGTTAGTCGGCGGGGTCGCCGTCACTTCGCTCCGGTCGCCAGAATTTGCGGCAACGGGCGACGCGACTGGGTTACTGGCTGGGCCTATCTTCGGACGCGGTCCTTTGCCCAACGCTAACCAATGCGAGACGTCACGATCACCAAAATAGAACTCCAGCCGGAGATCTTCCGCGTTGTTCCATTCCGTTTCGGCGACCGGTGGCAAGACAACTTGCAGTTGGCCATCCGTGGTTGTTTGGATCCAGGCCAGTGGTTTGGGTTCGCCCGCATTGTTCCGTTGTAGTTCCCACTGTTGCACAACAGAAGGATCATCAGCGGCTTTCACGACAACGCGAAAGTTGGACCCGATGTTCGCCTCACTGGAGTTGATCTCTAGCAAGGTGCGTTTGGCCGTGATGCGATTGAGTTGCCCAAGTTGGACCGTTTGAGTGGTCCCACTTGTAGAATTTCCTTTCAGTAATTCGCGCCAGGCCCCGACCACATCCAATTCGGACGGCACATGCGTGTAGGCAATAAAGCCATCTTCGGCCGGTCGTGTCGTTGGCCCACTTTCCGTTACGGCCGCCGAATCCATTTCTGTCGCCGTTGTCGAATCTTTTTCCGGCAACGGCGTTGGGAGTGCGGCGTTCGCTTCGGGCAGAGCGACCGAGTCCGTGGAATCGTTTTCGACGGGCGGGGGAACCAAGTCGGTTAGCAATTCGTCGTCGTCTGCGGGGTCCGTGGCTTTTGTTGGGCTCCCAGCGTCCGTCTTTGCAATCGGGGAAGTCACGTCCGTTTCGAGCGTTGGTCGAACGGGCAGATCGGTGGACTTGTTCCCTTGGACCAAACTTGGCGATTTGGATTCGCGATCAGCCTTGGAGGAAAGATCCCCATCGGTTAATTCGGTATTCGGCAGTTCGGCGTCCGGCAAATCCGCGTCGGGTAATTCGGTTTGGTTCGCGGGTTGATTGGCCAGATCTGGCACGGTCTCGCTGGCGGGTTGCAACAAGTACATGGCCAATACAACCAAGAGGCAGATTGGCAATGGAGTAATGATCGCAATGGCCATCACCATTCGCCGTCGCTTTTCGACTTCTCGTTTGGCCGCTTGTTTGTTCGCCAACGAGCCCGGTTTGGGCGTCTGCTTTTGGGTTTGGGGAGCCGAGCCTTCGGCAGTCTTTGATCGGTCGGCGGCGGGTTCGGATTTTGCCGCCACAACAATGTTAGGGAAAGCTGCGAACGGGGCGTCATTCGCGCGGACCGAGATTTTGTCTTCGGCCAGCTCGATCGTTGGCTCCTGCTCCACAGGTGTTGCCGTCGGCGCAAGGGGCTCCGAGATGTTGCCCCAAGGGTTCGCATTTTCATCGGAGATTGATGAACCAAGGTGCCAACGGGTTGTCTCCGTTTTTGGTTCGAACCAACGAGCGTACCACAACGAAAAGTCCGTGTCGGTTCCTTGGTGGATCGCTGCGAGTTCCGCGGCAGATGCCTGAAAACGACGAGCCAATTCATCGGACCGATCGATCGCTTTTGCCGAAGCCAATTGTGCTCCGACGAAGTGCAACCAAGCCGCGCATTCCAGCCAATCGCGAGCTTGTTCGGTTGCAGCCGTCGAAGGCATGTGGGTCCTGAGAAATCCAGCCCGCTGCGCGCGGAAGGAAACAATGACGCCTTCCTCTTTGGCATCGAGTCCGTTCGGAATAACGTCGTCGTTGATCCACGGACTACAAACCAGGTCGTCCAACTGCAAGGCTTGTTGCACTTGATCAAAGTGGACATTCACGGGATCCAACGAGCCGACGTCAAAACCGGCAAGATGAACGCGGCGCAAGGTCGCAACCAATTGCTTGGCGACCAATTCCCAATCGAGATTAGCTTGGGCAGCCCCCCAGATCTGGCTGAGTCGTTCGCCGCGGACGACGGGCAGAATCATCGCGTAACGCGAGCCATAGGTTTCGAGGTCCACAATCCGAGTCACATGGGGATCGTCGACTTGAGCGATCCGGCGAGCCCGCTCCACAACCGAGGTCGCTAATGAGTTGTCGTTCGCGTCCGGCAGCAGGATGACCCGCCATTCTTTTTCTAGTTTGACGTGAACGGCTTCGTAAGCTTCCCAATTTAACGGGTGGAGGATCGAACGTTGCACCAGCAAGCTGCCGACCAGGACTGGGGTTGCGGGGTGTTCGGACGTGAGCAGATTAAGGTGCGTGGACGTCAAACGCGAATCTTGTTGAATGGCTTGGCACAGTTGCAGCCACGTTGCCCCTGGAGCCGAGGCAACATCCTGCCATTTGCTGATTTGCGCTGGATCAATGAACCCCAGGCCTTTGAGGTTCTTCCAAAACGTTTCGGTTGCTTTTTCGATCATCGACCCACCTGAACAATCCAATCCCCTGGCCGTCCGAGATTATCACCCATTCTCGTGACGTTCGCAATGATTGGTGAGCAGAAGACTTTTGCCGCTTAGCGGTAGCGAGCCATACACCACAGAGCGCGAAAACCATCGCGCAGGCCAATCTTTTTCCCTTCAGCGTAGGTCCGCCGATCGTAGGTGATCGGACATTCGGCAAAGCAGACACCGGGCGACCTGGCCAGTCGGGCGGTTAACTCGATTTCGATTCCGAAGCGATTTTCTCGCAGTTGCGGGGCGATTCTCTGCAATCGGTTCGTATCGATCAATTTATAGCAGGTCTCAACATCGGTCAAACTCAGGCCAAAACTCAGATTGGCGAGCGTGGTAATGAGTCGATTTCCTTGGCGATGCCAAAGGGGCGATGAGCCGGGTTCGTTCAGGAGAAATCGACTCCCATAGATAACATTCGCTTGCTGAATGTAAGCTTCCGTTAACAATCGCATGAGGTCATTGGGGTCGTATTCGGAATCGGCATCTTGCACACCTGTCCAGGCTTGTGTGATTTGTTGGAATCCCGACCGCAGCGCCGCGCCTTTTCCCTGATTGGTTTGGTGGGTTAGAATTTGTAGCCCACCCGCGAGGCGCGAGGTCCAGAACGACTCGTGGAGCGAGTTCTTTAGGTCCGCGAGACATTCGCCGGTGTGATCGCGACTGGCGTCATTCACGACAATGATTTGGGCCACGGCCGGAACACTGGCCAAGCGTCGTAGCACTGAAATAATCGTGGCTTCCTCGTTGAATACCGGCACGACGACCGAAATCAGTTGGGCGTTGGTCAATTCGAAGAGGCCGACATGCCGCGGAGTCGGGAAATGTTCGACGGGGATTTCGCACGCGACCGCACCAATGTCCCGCCCGTTTTCCCAAGAAGTGGATTCAAGCCGTTTGATTGCGGAATTGTAGTCGGCCGTGGTTACCGCTTCGCATCCATCGATCTTTTGCAAATACCATTGTCGCGCGGCGTGCCATTGAGCAGGCGTTAGCGTCGATTGTTGGCGATCGATTCGAGCAGTCAAGTTCAGGCTTCCGAAGGTGACAATCCGAGTACTTCTTCTGTCAGCAACCTCATGGTGCCAATCGTTCTGCGACCATTGACCGTAAACCGCGATCAACCACGCCGAGCGAATCGCCACATCGGTGCTACCAATGGCCACAAGGTTTTACCGTGCGATGTCACGGCCTGCAAGCATTGACATCGAGGAGCATCCCATGGTGGAGAAGTTTCCCATTTTTCGTGGAGACTTGCGCGACCCTTGGACCAATCATCAAAGACGGTCCTGCAGTAGCATTGTGTGAGACATACAAACCGGGCCCCAGAATTCAGTTGTGACCCTTGCTTGACAAAGACGACCGAGCGCAGAGAATACGTCGCAGTTGTGAGAGCTTTCGCAACGCAAACGAACGCAGGAGGTTGTTCGGCGGTAGTTCCGGTCGTGTCAAAGAGTGGCAATACGTGGGTTGATTGGACTCGATTCTCGTATCCTTTGGAATTGCTGTGCGAGGGCGTGGACGTAGGAGTTAGTCTTTCGGCGACGAGGAGCATGATGCTCCCGCTCTTTTTCTAGAGGTGACCGCGGGAGCTTCTCAAAATTGGTTCAATAAGCGACTGGGTTTAACAAGCGACATTTCTTTTTCCAACTCAGCAAATTCAATGAGTCAGTTTGAATACGAGTTGGTCGAACACGGGTCGGCACATCAAGCGCTGATCGCGTTCGGTGCCAATTTGGGCGACCGAGAATCGAATTGGCACGAAGTACTCAGTCTTTTGCCCTCTCATGGCATTCAGGTTCTTCGAAGCAGTCGCCTATTTGAAACGGCACCGGTAGGTGGGCCGCTTGGCCAGGCGACTTTTCTTAACGCTGCATTGACCGTGCAAACGACTTTGACATCCAATCAATTGGTGTCAGAATTGTTGGCGGTGGAACGCGAAATTGGTCGGGTCCGCGAAACTCGCTGGGGTCCGCGATTGGTTGATCTTGATTTAATGCTGTACGAGCAAGAGATTCAAGATGCAACGGCTTGCTTGGTTCCACACCCACGAATGTCGTTTCGTCGTTTCATGTTGGAGCCGGGGTGCGAGGTCGCTAATGATTGGATTCACCCGATTACTTTATGTACTTTAGCGGACCTGCTCCATCAATTGGAATGCACGGACCGGCGAGCCAAGTTGGTATTCGACGGAGGCGATGTCCAGGAGAATGGTCGGGAATTGGCGACCATAACTCGGATTCTTGAGGATGCGGGCTGGACCCTCCACGCTGAACTGCCGGAAACGCACGTCGCATCGACGGGGCCGGTATGGACCGTTCTCGTCTCGAACCAGCGACATCCGGATGTGGGTGCGGTACATGGGCCCTATCTGATGCTGGCTGCGTCCGACCCCGGGTCTTGGGAGACGGAGATTCGCGCGGCCATCCAAGCGATGACCCGATAAACGTCACGTTGGACCGCGGAGGTGAATTCTGCGCGACGAAAGTTGGTTTCGTGGAAAAACTTCTTCAAGGCTCGGTAATCGAGCAGTGTATTCCAACAAACCACCGCTAAAACGGTGACTTCTCTGGGTGTTCCCTCGTGATTTGCGGCAACGGGTCCTGCGACCGACGACAAACTGTCCAACTGCCTTGACTGCGACGAAACGGACCGTGAAGTCTCGGGACAACTGGTTTTGAAAGTCCGCACGCGTCATAATGAGCGGTGTGTTCCCACTTGAACAAGCCCCTGCCCCCCGCCGAATCCTTATGTCGAACCTAAGACTTGCACTTCAAGTTGTTTTTGGAATCGTTTGGTTGATATTCGTGGATCGAACGTTGGCTCAAGAGTCAGCGGAGATTCGCAAGGTCGATTTTGATTCGCAAATTCGACCGTTGCTTTCTGATCGTTGCTACACGTGCCATGGTCCCGATGAAGCCACCTTGGAGGCGGATCTGCGTCTGGATTTGGGGATCGGATTGCACGAACGAGCAGCTGCCTCCAGCGGACGCTTGATCTTGAGCCCCGGAGAGCCATCGGCCAGTGAGTTGTTCTTGCGTGTGGTTGCCAACGATGGAGAACAAATGCCTCCGCCGGAAAGTGGTCTCCAACTTTCCGCTGATGAAATCGCGTTGATCAAACAATGGATCGAAGAAGGAGCCACCTGGGATCGGCATTGGTCGTTCCAGCCGATTCCGACGGACGTTCCCGTGCCCGATGTTGCCGACACCAACGCGTGGATTCAAAATCCGATCGATTCATTCATCCTGCACGCGATGCAACAGCAGGGACTTCAACCGACAACGACCGCGTCCGACCATCAACTCCTGCGCAGGATGTATTTGGACTTGATTGGTTTGCCCCCGACGATGGAAGAAGTCGCCAAATGGTCCAATGTGCCAAAGCCGGAGCGTTGGACCAAGGTCGTCGATCATTTGTTGGCTCGGCCGGAATATGGCCAACGCATGGCAAGTGATTGGTTGGACGTGGCGCGGTACAGCGACACCTACGGTTACCAAGTGGATCGAGAACGATTCGTGTGGCCGTGGCGAGATTGGGTGGTGCGTGCGTTCAACGATAATATGCCGTTCGATCGATTTGGCACGCTTCAATTGGCCGGCGACCTACAACCCAACGCTTCGTTTAACGAAATTTTGCCGACAACCTTCGGTCGCTTGCACCCGCAAGAGGTTGAAGGCGGAAGTGTCGAAGAAGAATTTCGAATGAAGTATATCTCGGACCGAACCGAGACCTACGGCATGGCGTTCTTGGGATTGACCTTCGAGTGTAGTCGGTGCCACAACCACAAGTACGATCCGATTTCGCAAACCGATTACTATCGACTCACCGCGTTTTTCGACAACATTGACGAAGCGGGACTCTATTCGTATTTTACCGATTCGGTGCCAACGCCAACCGCGGTGCTCCCCAACGAAGATTTGGATTCGAAAACCACCGAACTTCGCGAGCTGATTGTCGCGCAGGAAAAAGTACTTCGCGAGCGATTGCAGGAAATTCAACAGAGCCGGCCCTGGTTGCAGCGGGATAATTCTTCGGCCGCCACTTCATCAACCAGCACTCCGGCAGGAGTCGAACCCACCGTCTTGGATGGACAGATCGCACATCTCACGTATGGGCCGGAAGCCAAGCTCCCCGAGACTTCTGAGAATCGATTGGTACCTTTCCAACCGGAGGGATCCGTCGTGGATCGACAAGCGGTCGAGTTATCTGGCGACGAAGCGATCAAGTTGGACGTCGGCAATTTTCGACGTTGGCAACCGTTCTCCTTTAGTCTTTGGATGTGGGTTCCGAAACCCATGGCCAGAGCGGTTGTTTTGCATCGCTCCCAAGCCTGGACCGATGCCGGGAGTCGTGGTTACGAGCTTTTAATCGAAAGCGATCGACTCAAGTTTTCCTTGATTCACTTTTGGC
>JAEUIP010000159.1 GCA_016795075.1 Planctomycetaceae bacterium
TCAACAGATTGATGCGATCGACGCGGAACTAGTGAAGTTATTGAACCAACGCGCGGACTTGGTGGTGCAAGTCGGCAAGGTCAAACGTTTGACAGGTGTGCCGATCTACGCGCCGCATCGGGAGCAACAGGTCCTGCGGAAAGTGCTGGGCTTGAGTCGGGGTCCGCTGCCACCCAAAACGATCGAGGCGGTCTATCGAGAACTGATGAGTGGCAGCTTCCACTTGGAGCAGCCGCTACGCATCGGGTTCTTAGGCCCGGTCGGTAGCTACTCGCACTATGAGGCTGTCAAACATTTTGGTTCCAGTGTGGACTACGAGAACTTGCGAGCGGTCGAAGGCGTGTTTACCGAAGTCGCGCGGGGGCACGTCGATTATGGATTGGTCCCCATCGAGAGTTCATCCGGTGGCGGCGTGGCAGAGACCATGGATGCCTTCGCCGAGTTCCAACAACAGTTGAATATTTACTCCGAAGTGCAACTGGAATTAAGACGCTGTTTGTTGACCAACGTCACGCCCAATAGAATCCAACGTATTTATTCGACCGCCGAAGCCTTTGCTCATTGTCGCAAGTGGTTGGCACTGCAATTTCCGACCGCCGATTTGGTCGTCATGGAAAGTTCAGCGACGGCCGCGCAACGCGCGAAAGACGAAACCGAGACGCTGGGTAATGTCGCGGCAATTGGCAATGAATTGGCCGGTGAAACTTACGGACTGCACGCCCTGTTTCAAGACATCCAGGACCAATCCAACCATACGACTCGTTTCTTGGTCCTCTCGAAACAAAAGACCGAACCTTCGGGCGACGACAAGACCTCGCTCATGTTTGTGACGGCCGATCGACCGGGCGCGTTGGTCGATGTGCTGGCGGTGTTCAAACGAGCGGGCGTCAACTTGACGCATATTGATAAACGCCCCAGCGGCCGAGTGAATTGGGAATACAAGTTCTTTGTCGACGCGGCTGGTCATTCCGCCGATCCAAAGTTCGCCGAAATAGTCGGAGAGGCTCGGGCGCATTGCAAAGAGCTATCCGTTCTGGGAAGTTACCCCGCCAGTCGACGCGTGCTGTAGTCGTATTTGGAATCCGGAGCGGTCGACCGCCAAGCGACGGTCGTTCATGTTCTCCGAAATTTAGAGCTAAGGAAACGACGCGATGAACAAGCTTGAATCCATGGTGCCGCAACTTCGGGACCTGTTCCCCGCCTTGTCGCGACGGATGCCCAGCGGTGCGCCGATCGCTTTCTTGGATGGGCCGGCGGGAACCCAAGTTCCGAGCAGCGTGATTGAGGCGATCCGTGATTATTTGGTTCGCTGCAATGCCAATCGACACGGTTGCTTTTTGACGGCGGATGAAACGGAAGAGTGTTTCGCCAAGGCTCATCGCTTGTACGCGGACTTTATGGGTGTGGATGACCCTGAGGAAATTGTGTTTGGGCCAAACATGACCTCGCTGACCTTTCAAATTTCGCGGGCGTTGTCGCAGACTTGGCAGGCCGGTGACGAGATCATCCTGACGCGATTGGATCACGACGCGAATGTTTCGCCTTGGGTTTTGGCGGCTCGTGATCGAGGGGTGGAAGTTCGGTGGGTACCCTTCCGAGCCGATGATTTGCAGTTGGACCTGCAAGTGCTGCAAAGTCACTTGAACGGGAAGACTCGTTTGGTAGCCTGCGGAGCGGCGTCCAACGCGACGGGTGGGATCAACCCCGTGGCAGAAATTGTGCGGATGGCCCATTCCGTCAATGCGTTGGCGTATATTGACGCGGTCCATTGGGGGCCCCATCGACAGATCCAGGCGAACGCTTGGAACGCGGACTTTGTCGTCTGTTCGGCCTACAAGTTTTTTGGACCGCATGTGGGAATCTTATGGGGCCGCCGCCCGTTGTTGGAGCGAGTGGACGCGTATAAAGTTCGACCAGCCAGTAACGCGATTCCCGACAAGTGGATGCAGGGGACACAGAATCACGAGGGCATCTGTGGAGCCGCCGCGTGTGTCGAGTACTTGATGGGACTGGGGAAGAAATTTGTCGGTAAAGAGATGAGCGGTTCGGAGTTACTGACGGCCGCGTTCACGCAGATTGAAGCTTACGAAAACCAATTGACCCATCAGTTCTTGATGGGACTGGATGAATTAAGCGAATATCAATTGGTCGGGTTGGGCAGCCGACATTTGGAGCAAGTTGCGTATCAGGGCCGTCGCGTGAGTACATTTTCGATTCGGCATCGGACAAAAACATCGCGCGAGTTGGCCGAAGCCTTGGGCCGACTCGGTATATTCTGTTGGCATGGAAATTATTACGCGTTAGAGCTCAGCGAGCAGTTGGGGTATGAACCCGAGGGGATGCTGCGAATCGGATTTGTGCATTACAACACCACGGAGGAAGTCGCGCGGTTGTTGGAAGCCTTGCGAGAACTACGTTAAGCCCTGGGAACTACGTTGGACAAACGCCAAGTCCCTGTTCCAGGTCGTTTGATAGATGCCGAAAGCGTGCTCGCCGAATCGTTATCTTTGGAATAACCGTTCGCGGCGATTCTGGGGCGGCTCGATTCGGGCTCGGGTTAGATAACGCGGTTGCTCACCCGAGATCATGACCTATGATCCTGCATGAATCAAACGGGTCAGCCTGCGGGCTTTTCACTTATCGAACTTGTCATCGTCCTGGCGATCGTCGGCATTTTGGCTGTCGTCGCTGCTGGACGCGTGCTCGATATCAAATCCGATTCGCAGATCAATGCGACGATGACGGAAGCCAATCGCCTGAACCGACTCGCCATGATCGCTCGTGAACGATTGGGGCGATGGCCCAACGATGCCAATCAAGGAGTTGTCCCGACGGATCTGAGGTCGGTCCTGTTCCCCAACAGCTTTCTGACCACTCCGATCGGTGGCCAATGGGATTGGAATGGACCGGGAACGACGATCCCACATTTCGGCATGGCAACCTATTTCGCTTCGACAACTGCGGAACCTCGTAGCCAATACACCAAATTGGATACGATATTCGATGATGGCAACCCAGCGTCGGGCAAGATTCGACGTCATCTCTCAGGCAGCAAAGTTTCCTGGTGTTTCCTCGTCGAATAATCTGTTTAGTCGGTATGAACGATGTCAACGATAGAATCCGAGGTTGTCGCCGACCGAACGGCGAAAAACGTCTCAGATGTTCTTGCCGTGTGGTTCGTGGGACGTACGCTCGTGCATGAACCATGGGGGTCGGCCTGCGGGCTTTTCACTTGTTGAACTGGTTATCGTCCTGCTGATCATCGGAATCTTGGCAGTGGTGGCGAGCGGTCGCGTATTGAATATTCGCAACGAGGCTCAAATAAACGCGTTGCTGACCGAAGCCAATCGTCTGAACCGTTTGGCGTTGATCGCGCAACAACTCAACGGTAAATTGCCGAACAATACCAATGAACGAATCGTACCGTCGGAGTTGCAACCGCCCCTTTTCGCGAACAGCTTTCAGGCGACCAACGGCTTGGGGGCCTATTGGGACTGGAACGGGCCCGGGACGTCATTGCCAGTTATGGGCATGTCGTGTTTGTGGGATTCGACGTCCGTTGAGCCGCGAAGAATCTACACACAAATGGAGGCCAAGTACGATGACAAAAGCGAAACGACGGGCAAGATTCGTCGCCATGTTTTAAGCGGCAGACCCTTTTGGTGCTTTTCCGTTGAATAGGCTCTCGCTCGGTCTGCTCTACTTCGACGTTGCGACGGATCGTATCAACCAGGCAACCACAAGGCTATTGACGACGAGAAAGAACGCGAACACTCCAAACCCACCGACGCTCGCTGCTTCGGCATGTTGCGTTTGCAACGCACCCAAGTCAACTTGACTCAATCGAATGGCCTCTCGCAATACGTTCAGCGACATTGCTGTCATCACGACGGTGGTCGTTAGGATAATCGACGACGTCCGCGAAGTGGTGCCGACTTTCGATAGGTTCCACCAGACCGCGAATTGAACGATCCAGCCGCTCAGCGCGAACGCAAAATAGGGCCAACTGAGGCCACTGAACAATACTTGAACGATTTCTTTCTCAAGCAAGGTTCCGTAGACGCACGTGGCCAATAGGGTTAACGCAATCGAGGCCATGGCGACTCGAGATAAAGTCCGCACTGCCAACGACTTGTCGGCAGCTTCCTCGCGCAAATCAATTGCCGTTTCCCCCCGATGTACATGGACTTGCCATGCCAGGATCGCGCACAAAGTGGAGAATGCCCCAGCGAACCAAATGGACAGTCGCGGCAAGATTTGGATGGTCGAGAAAAAAACTTCGCGATCCGCAAAGAAGTCGGTCCAGACGTCTTGCGATTGCAGCGACAACAAATGATTCTCCGTCCAAGAATAGCCCACGAATCCAAAGCAGGAAACAATAGCCAACCATACGATTGGTCTTAACTGCGGATGACGCTGCTCGAGCCACTTGGATTTCTGCAAATAGAGCAAGTAAAACGCGACGATCAAGACTGGCAAGATGGACATCCAACGGTGAAACAACAGCAAGTTTGCTGTGTAAAATTCACGTTGATAGAGAATCTGGACAAAAAGTAACGGTGCCACACCGGCGGTGATGGCGCCGCCCAAAGCAAACGGCAACCAGTCTTGTAGCAACTTGATAATTTTCGACGGACGGGTTGGGCTGGACTTGAATCCTGTAAAGAGCGAACTTCCGGCGACCCAAGCCGAGCCGGCCAAGACATAATGCATCAGCAGCATGTGCAACGTCAATGTTGCAACATACAACGTCAAGTACAGGGCAGTGGGCCAAGGGAATCCAAATGGAAACAGTACATCCACGGAACAAGCTTTCGAATCAAGTTAGGAAATCGCAGTTCCACGTTCTGGCAAATGGCGCTAAAAATCCTCGCGGCTGGTCGCGACGCTTGCCAAAGCGTGGTCGGCAGCAAGTCAATAATCGGAGGCTTCTTCCAGCCACTTGGCGATCTGTTGGCGGACCTCCGGATTGTCGCTGACAGGCCACTCGCTTGGTTCATGGTTGACCAGCCAATCGAGCCACTGGACCAAGGCCTCAACCTCTGCAGGTGGACCGGCAAAGGGTGGCATGAAGTTCTTGGTATGTTGCAACTTGGCAATGTTCATGCGCCGTTGCGAATCCGTCCAAGTACCAGCCAAGTGGACCAATCCATTGACACCGTGCTCGGTATGGCAAATCGAACATTGCAGGCGAAACACTTTTGCCCCTAAGCGAACTTGGTCGTTCGGATAACGATCCGCGTTCAATAGGGGATAAGGATCATGCGTCACGGAACCGGTTTCGCGGAATTGCGTGATCTGTGTGGGCGTCATGGAATTGGAATACAGCGTTTGTCGAACCGTGAAAGGCTTGCGAACGCCTTCGCGCACAAATTCGCCGCCGGCGGTTGCGCCAAACGCCAACACGAGCAACAACGTGGCGGTCGCTCCATTGATCGTCAAACGTTGCCAGTACAAGCCGATTACGGCGTAACCGGCAATTAGCGAGGAAGCCCCTACAGCGACGTTCATAAACAACGTGATGGCCACGCTGCCCCCCAGAACCCATTGGCGACTATCTGCCGGCAAGACTGCAACGAACCATACGCCCAAGACGGGCATCAAGACCATCGGCAACAAGAAATGGGATGCGTGAAAGATCAATCGCCGTCGCACTTCACTGGGCAATGGCATGGTGTTGATGACGACACAGGCCGCCAAGGCCGCAATAACCATACAGACGATCGTTCGGAAGAAGAGCGACGGCCAAAAACTTGGGTTGAAAAACCCGTCCCAAACGTCGCGCGATTCCGTCCACGTCCCAGGGGTTAACTGCCAACTGAGGATACCGTTGATCCAAAACAGGCTGAACCACGCGGCCGTCGAGTAAGCCACGAGCAACTTCAATCGCAACGGATCCGGGAGACGCTTGCCGTATCGAAAGAACGTGTAGCCCGCGACGACTTCCAAGCAAAAGAATGTCCACTCGGTGGCCCAGAGCCAATGAAACTCATGAACCATCAACCCGATGGTCCGCGGGCTAATTTGAATAGAAGTAAACCACATCCCCACGCCCGTCAGCGCGCCCATCACAAAACTGATCAGTACCAAATACTTGAAATAGTCATCGACAAACCTCCGCATCACCCCTAGTCGATCGCGTCCCGACTGGCCCAGCCATTGGAAGTAGCACATCAACATGCCACCGCCAATCGCAAATTGAGCTAAGAACACATGGAAGATCCCCAAACCACCGATGACCAACCCCTTCATCAGGGGCCCAAAGTCATGGAGCGGATAATATTCGAAGGCATTCACAAGCGATCGCTCGAAGAGGAAACGAACCAAGACGAACACGATGGTCCAACGTTGCTCGACGAATCGCCAACGTCGCGCCAGTCCAACTTGTACCGCGCTTGATCCCTTAACGTTAGGCACGGTGCGCGTTCTGACTAGCGTCAAAATGTCACGCAGTAACGCGAGTTACGACAGAACAACGGGGATTGGTGCCAAAAAAAGAGAGTCCCGGACCGCCTGATCCGAGACTCTTTGCAAGTCTGATCCCATTTACGACAACCTAAACGGTCGCTCGTTGGTCATCCAACCGGCACGTGGCCGTGTTTAGCGGCGACGCCGCCGGAACCCGAGCGTACCCATGGCTAGGCTACCCAGCAACAGCAAGCTGCTTGGTTCCGGAACCGCGCCGAACTTCGGCAGGGCCATGCTATCGAAGTCGTTTTCGGCCATCCCATGATTCCAGATCATCCAGAACGGGGCGGACTCCAAATCGGTTGAACCGATCCCATTCGATGCGAAATCCGACTCCAATTGTACCAATAGGCCATACGCCCCAAACGGTGCGGTGCCGTCGTCCAACAAGTCAAAGAAGACGTGGTCGTGAATATTGCCGGTGCCGTCGCCGAAGTCGATGAAAACGGGATTGTCGCCGGATTCGAACCCCGTTCCATTGATAACCAAATCATCAAACGATGCGGAGTTTTGCATGGCCATCAACCGCCGAGAAGCACTGGCCTCCAAGGAGTCGGTATTGGGGTTGTAGTAGTTCACAAAACCAACGCCATACGCCGAGTGAACCGACGCATCCAGGATCCGCAAGAAAATTTGGTCACCGGAGTTGACCAAGAGTCCCTCGGCGGCGTTCGTCGCGAATCCCGGTTCGTCGGAACCGAAGTCGCCAGGATTGAACGGATCAAACTCCTCCATCCCAGCTTCAAAAATTTGGATGCCATCGAAAGTGAATTCGTTTCCCTCAATGACAAACGCTGTGGGACTTGCAGTATTGTCGTAGCCAAACTCCACATCGCTGTGTTGCGCTTGGCACATGGTGAAGCTAAAAAATGCAGATGCCATCGCTGCGACGGCGCCTTTGAGTTTCATAAGTATCTCCAAAGTTCTAAGGGTCTATCAAAAAGTGGATTATTCCATGTGGATGGATTCTGTCCGGCCGTCATTTCGACTTCCGGTCGCCCACCATACCACCGGTGTGACCTCGTCGGTCACAAAAGTTGTTGAACCGTCCCCCAACACCAAGTTCACACCACCTGGATGACGGCTACTGGACGTCAACACCAAAAAACTCCCAAAGTCCGGACTGGAACCGTAGTAACCAATATTTCCGTTGGGATTCACAACATGAAAGTACGTCCCCCCCGCGTACGACCAACCGCTCGACCAGGACCGACCGATGTGGGCTGATTCGAACACATGGGTGTGCGAACCAGTCAAGTTATCAACCGTTGCAGAGAGGGTCTCGAACCGCTCCAAAACATGTCGCGATTTTAGACGCTCGTCGCCGTTGTTGATGTCGGTCGCCGAGTTACCGGTTTGGATCAGTCGTTCGGCGATCAAAGCCGTGTTGGAAGAACCATCGATAAAGTCCTTCCAACCCAGACTCGGTGAACCGTGCCATACTCGCGGGGTCCCCGGATCGATCAGTGGAATGGCTCCGTTGAATCGACCGGGAGTTTGCCGTTCGCCTGACACACCCGACGAGTACGGCGGCCACCCGGAATTTGCGGCATAACTGCTGCTCGCGGGATTGGCGGTTCCCATGACCGTATTCACACCCGGCGTGTCGGACGGACACAGAAACGTTCCAATGGTCGTTGCCGCAGCTGCTGCGTTTGGATGTGCCGAACTGATCCGGTGCGTGTTGCCATCACCGTTGTTGATCGTACGATTCAAACGGTCGTAGACATTTGTCTGTTCGACATAAGGCAGTAGGGGAACCAACCAACTGTAGTAGCCGGCTTGATAACCACCACCAACCTTGGGAGCGCCCGGACCTACTTGATTGACTGGCAGCTTTTGCCGCGCCGATTCGTAGTTCATCACCGCCAGCCCCAACTGCCGGAGGTTATTGCCACAGGCCGCACGACGGGAAGCCTCACGAGCCATTTGCACGGCCGGCAGCAATAGCCCCATCAAGACGGCGATGATTGCAATGACAACCAAGAGTTCCACCAACGTGAATCCACGAACACAAGCCCGACGAGAATTGCCACAGTCCATAGGTCCGTACTCCATCCGAAACAAGCAAAAGAACGCACAAATGCGACACAGAAGGGGCGCGATGGAACTGCAAGATATTCCCGTTATCTGGTTTGACACTTCGCGTTGAATCGCGAATTGCAGACCCAGAACAACCGCCCAGCGCGTCGGTACCACACGACCAAGTCGGCAAAAAGGCAGGAACGTTCAAGTCCAGCGCAGCAGCATGAAGTTAGAATACCGGTGGACCGCGAGCTGACTTGGCAACAATGGCACGCGAAATTGTAAACGTCGAAACAGGCAAGCGCCTGAACGCGTCCCATTGGACTTGAAAACTTGTTGAATCGGGCTGCCACCAGTGAGTGCACTTGATCAATTCGCACAGCGCGCAGTCAACGGAACAACCAAAGTCGTCCACTGCGTTCCATTGAAAACCAGATTTCGCCGGCTGCGAGTCGTCGCTCGAGGAATTCGAATGTCCACACGAACATCCGCACGATGTTGAAGTATGGTCCGAAGCAACCGACGTGTGTTCATGCCGATGCAGCAATGGATGCGCAAAATCCACCGCCTTCCAACCCAAAATCAAGAGGGCGGCAAGGGCAAACGTCAGGGGTTTTTGGACGGCTGCAGGAAACACGATGGATCGCGGGGCTGGAAGTTAAAACGGCTTCGGTCTACCTCGACCAATCGCACTATAGTTCAGATGCAATTCACTCGCAAGTACTATCGTCACTCATTCGCACGACGTTTTTTCAGTTTTCCGCGATTGCGGGACGGCGCGAATTTGGGCAGACGTGATCGGCTAATTCCAGAGTGCCAATGCTCAACCGTAGTTGCAGAGCTGGTTGGGTCGGGCAATCCGACGAGACAACGCGTCGCTCCGCGTTCCACCTGCAAGCCGCACACCATCCCCAAAACCATCTTGCCGTCCGCCAATCGCCGCTGGCGCAGCGCGGGACCAATGGCGAGAACTCCTTGCGACACGGGCTGGTCACGGTCACAATACCCACGTGTGGATCGGTCGCTCCCAACGTCAGATTTTCTTGGTTGAACGCGTTGTCTTATGTCCGATAGTTCGACAAAAGCCGTTCGTTGGATCGTGATCCTGTTGGTTGTGGTCGGATTCGGCTATTTGGTCGTGGTCCCAGGGCTCTTGATGGCTTGGGAAACTTGGTTCGCGGCCAAGCGGCCCATGATGCAAAAGTTGGAGGGAACGACCGTCGCGGATTGGTTTCGCATCAAATCGATGGAAGCCGCGATGGCGGGGATTTTCTTTGCGCTGGGGGCGTCCGTCGGCAGCTTTCTGAATGTCGTGGCCTACCGTTTGCCACTGGGGGTTCCGCTGGTGTTTCGGCGGTCGCGTTGTCCGGTGTGTTTGACCCCGATCGAGGGTCGCGACAACATCCCTTTGCTCGGTTGGTTGCGCTTGGGTGGCCGATGCCGGCATTGCGCGACGCCGATCTCGTTGCGCTACCCGCTGGTGGAAGGTTTGGTGGGCAGTATTTTCTTGTTGTTATTCTCGGTCCAATTGATTTCGGGCGGTTGGAATTTGGCCAATCGAACGCCGAACACCTACACGGGTGTGGTTTGGGTCCTGCTCTACACCAAGTGGGATCTGGTCGGCTTCTATTTTTATCACATGTTGCTGTTCTCGTTGTTGTTCGTCTTGTTGTTGGTGGATTACGACCGACTCCGGTTGAACTGGCGACAGGTTTTGATCTGCTCGGTTTGGCTGTGTATTCCGCCATTGATTTGGCCCAGTTTATATCTGTGGCCGTTGCCTTTAGACGTTGTGCCTTTGGCCAATAGTGGCCTGCAATTGGGATTGGGTGCGGTTGTCGGCGGGGCGCTTGGGATGGCCTTTGATCGTCGCTCGCATTTGGCAGTTGGAGCGGCTTGGGTTGGCATGGCGTTGGGATGGCAGGCCGTAGTCGGGGTCTTGTTTGTGACCTGTGTCGTTCGTTGGCTCGGACAATGTTTGGCCTGGGTCTGGCAGTGCCTAACTCGAACGCGCGCTGATTTTTTGGGCACACCACAGGCTTGGACGACGTGGTTGTTGATCGGAACGTTGGGGCATCATGTGGCGTGGCGACTGCTGACGGTGGCTCTGGAGCCTTATTGGCCGAGTGGCACGATCGATGTCCGATTGGTTTTGATCTGGGCGGCGAGTTTGGCTGGGTTGATCGGAATAACTTTCGCGACACGATGGTACTCGCCCGCACCTGTCACGGTCTCGCTGATAGATAATGAGGCCACAGCAGCGGTCTCGGAGGAGACTCCCTGAGCCATGCAAATCGACGCGACCACCATCCTACCCACCTTCGCCGAAGCGTTCGACATGAAGTACGTCCGCTTGATCGTCACGGCCCAGGATCGAACCTGGTTGGACGCTGCCGTTCAGGCCTCGACCGGTTATGCATGCAGCGTGATCGCCTGTGATGCGGAAGCTGGTGTGGAAACTTGGCTGGGACCCGAACTGACGCCGGATCAACGCCCTGGTGTCAGTCTGTTGTTCTTTGGCATGTCCACGGATGGATTGGGCAAAGCCATTGTCAAACGAGTTGGCCAGTGCCTCATGACTTGTCCCACAACCGCCGTGTTTGATGGACTTCCAGACTCGGAAAGGCGAACACCGATGGGCGCCCAATTGCGGTACTTTGGAGACGGATTTCAAAAGTCGAAACGACTTGGACGGCGACGATACTGGCGGATCCCCGTGATGGACGGCGAGTTTCTCGTCGAGGATTCTATTGGTGTTGCAGCGGGAGTGGCGGGCGGAAACGTGATCTTGCAAGGACCTGATTCGGAAGTGGTGTTGGCCGCTGCTCGCGAGGCCGTTCAGCGGATCGCGAAGTTGGCCGGTGTGATTACTCCGTTCCCCGGCGGCGTCGCTCGGAGCGGCAGTAAAGTCGGCTCGCGTTATCCAAAGTTGATCGCCTCGACCAACGAAGCCTATTGCCCAACCTTGATGGGTCGCGCGACTTCCGAATTGTTGCCGGGGGCCGTCGCTGCTTACGAGGTCGTGATCGATGGGGTCGATCGAGCTCGCGTGGCGGAAGCGACCAAAGTCGCGATTCAAGCGGCGGTGGATTTCAAGATTCAAGGCGTCACGGCGGGCAACTACGGGGGCAAATTGGGGAAACATCATTTTCATTTACAGGAAATAGCCAACGAGCTAATATCATGAAACTAGTCAAAGCCATCGACGATCGACAAACTCTTTTTGTGGCCATTTGGGAAGACGATAGGTTGTTCCCGCTGCAGGCCCACGGGCGTTGGTTGAGTGATTTGAGCGAAGTCCTGGAACAGAACGATCCCGCGGCGTTTGCTCGACTGTGGCGTTCGCCCGATCCGATCTCGTTGGACAAAGTCTCGCTGTTGGCTCCCATCGACAAGCAAGAAGTTTGGGCGGCCGGGGTCACGTACAAACGCAGCAAATCGGCTCGCATGGAAGAATCGGAAACGGCGGCCGATTGTTACGACCGCGTATATCAGTCGCCCCGCCCCGAGTTGTTCTTCAAAGCCTCTCCCCATCGGGTTGCCGGACCCCATGAACCGCTGCGGATCCGTCATGATTCGAAGTGGAATGTGCCGGAACCCGAATTGACGTTGGTGATGAACTCGCGGCTGGAATTGGTCGGGTTCACCATTGGGAACGACATGAGTAGCCGCGACATCGAAGGCGACAATCCGTTGTATTTGCCGCAGGCGAAAGTCTACGACCAATGCTGCGGTTTGGGCCCCTGTATTACCTTGGCCGAGGCAATGCCGACGATCGCGGAGATTGAAATTCAGCTGGAGATCTCGCGGAACGAACAAGTGGTCTTCGCCGATCGGATCGGCGTCGATCAAATGGCCCGTGGGTTCCAAGAGTTGATTGGTTGGTTGGGCCGCGATCAGTCATTTCCAAACGGCGTTTTCATGCTCACGGGCACTGGAATTGTGCCGGATTCGTCGTTTACCTTGGCGCCGGACGATGTCGTTTCGATTTCCATCTCCGGGATCGGAACCTTGACCAATCGAATCGTACAATTTGGTGGCGCAGAAGAAGCGTAGTTCGAGTTGCCACGAACGAGCTCGGTTTGCCTGCCCTGCCCTACCGTTCTTGAACGTTCACCCGCCACAAGCCAATTTTGCGAGTTGATTCTCTCAGCATTCAACCATTTTTTTGGAGGCCGCGACTATGGAAATGAAATCGAATCACGACACCGTCGATCGACGACAAATGCTACACGCGACCGGTTGTGTGGCAGCCGGTTGCGCTGCCGGCGCCAGTGTCATGTTAGACGGCGAAGCTTGGGGAGCGCACGAACCCGCACCCGTACGGCTGGGTTTTATTGGCGTGGGCAGTCGCGGCTCGACGTTGTTGCGACTGATCGCTCAACAAGCGGGGACGGAAATCGTTGCCGTTTG
>JAEUIP010000015.1 GCA_016795075.1 Planctomycetaceae bacterium
CACAAAGTGACATCGCGCGAATGCATCGGTTCCAGACATGAACTACTTGTGATTCGGACGGATCAAGCGATTCTTTACGAGCTTTTCTAGCCATAATGGGATTCCCACTCAAACAGGGACAGCCACCTTCGGCGTCATTGACGAAGATACCTGCGAGTAAAAAAGCCACCGAATCCCATCGGCAACATGCGAGTTCTGTTCAAATCCTACCAATTTTGAATTGCATTGCAAGCTTTTTTTATCATAAATCAAAATGTCTGCTTCGTTCGAATGCTTGCCCTGTTTGCAAACCTCTGAACCCGACGAGTATTCAACACCAACTGGAACACCAGCCGGTGCCTGTCCCCAATCCTGAGAGCAAGTGGTGCCTGTCCCCATTCGGAGGTTTTGACTTTCGTTTTTTGTGCCCAGCGTTGGAGGGGCTCGATGTTGCCTGCGGATGGCAATGCCGGACTGCGGATGACACGATCCGAGAGTACGCATGAAAAGTGGACGAGTCATCCGGACCGCACCGCCGACAATCATCATCGGACTGGAGCTTCAGACTCCGTCTTGTTTGCGAAGTGTCTTTATCCGCAGATCGGTCTTGCCATCCGCAGGCCAGCCCGTGGTGATTGACGCTTCGAACAACCGTCGTTTCTCTGCGAAACTTTTGCTACCGGTATTCGGTAAACCGCGAAGTCTCATTGTGCGCGTTTTGCTGCGAAACTGCTCCAATGGGGCAAGACCATGGGATGGGTTCGAGGTATCCTTTAGAGGAACAGCAAGAACGGAGAGTTGCGGTTGGCAATCGATGACGCGAAGCAAAGCCATTTGATCGTCGTTCACGAAATAGGGCCTTGGTGCGTTCCACAAGTCGCAAGTCCGCGATTTGCGAGTCGTGTAAAAACACAGAGTTTTTTTGAACCCGCGATTTACGCAAGAGACTTGCTGCATACGCCCTAAAGTCACTCGGTGAACCGCTACCAGATCCGAGTCGCTTACCCGACCGATTTGCGGAACTCGCCGATCGCCGACCCGATGCTACGCCGGCTTCACTAACCCAACTGCGGACAATCCAAATGTTACGAACCACAACAAATCTTGGTGTCCGGGCCATTGCGATGGCCTGTCTGTTTGGATTGTCGACGCTCGCTGTCCAAGCTCAAGCTCAGCCGCAAGTGGAAGTGAAACCGACTTCCTCAACCCGAATGGAACGAGAGACTCGTGACATTTCTGGCTGGCAAGTGCATGTTGCGAAGAAGCTGCTCGAGACCGAAGCTGAAGATACAGCCAAGGCATTACTTGGTTTAGAAAAGATGTTGGATGAAATCGTACGGGATGTGCCCGCAGCAGCCGTGGCAGAATTGAAGAAAGTGCCACTCTACTTTTCGCCAACTTATCACGAAGGCCGGAGTGGAGCCGAGTTTCATCCGGGGGCGGCATGGTTGCTGGACAACGGTCGAGACCCAGTGATGGCGCAAGGCGTCGAGTTCTCTGGAGTTCATGATTTCGAAGCCGAGATGCGACGGATGCCGAACTTTGCTCTGCACGAATTGGCGCATGCGTTTCATTTTCGTGTCCTACCCGACGGCTTCAACAATCCCGAGATCAAAGCCGCGTTTCGCCGAGCCAAACAAAGCGGATTGTACGATCGCGTCGAGCGAACCTTCGGTAACGATCAGCCCCATACATTCGAACCCGCTTATGCCATGACGACCGCGATGGAGTACTTCGCGGAGGCGACCGAAGCGTACTTCTCGCGGAACGATTTCTTTCCCTTCACCCGCGCGGAACTGCGGGAACATGATCCCGAAATGCACGCGCTACTCGAGAAGCTCTGGGGCGTCGACACCGACCAGTGGCTGAAGTACCCCGGCGGCGATGGCCCCGGGAAAGGCAAACACATTGTGCTCATCGCGGCCGAACAAGAATATCGCAGCGAGCAATCCCTGCCGATGCTGGCCAAGGTTTTGAGTACCCATCACGGGTTCGATTGCACGGTGCTCTTTGGAGTGAATGCAAATGGCGAGGTCGATCCGACGCTGCCGGTTTACCCCGAGGAGGGCAAAGAGACGGAATTTCAGGAGCACCAAATTCCGGGCCTCGATCAATTGGCTTCTGCTGATTTGGTCATCTTCTGCACTCGCTTGCTAACTCTGCCCAAGTCCGATCTCGAAAAGGTTGTCACCTACGTGGACTCTGGCAAGCCCATCGTCGCGCTTCGCACGGCCAATCATGGCTTTCGTGGCCCGCTGCCCTACAAGATCGATGGCAAACAAGTGCGTTGGGGTGAAGATGTCTTGGGCGGGACGTTTCTGAACCATCATGGGAACTGGCAAGCCGATTCCACCCGTGGCATTGTGGAACAAAAACAAACGCAACATCCGATCTTGATCGGAGTCAACGACATTTGGGGTGACTCGGATGTTTATCGGACGTACGAAGAAGGGGAACGATTGCCAGATGATTGCACGGCGCTGGTGTGGGGGCAACCGCTTCTGGGTCGCCAACCCGCTGACCTACCAAACGACAAGTTGGAGCCCTTGCCAGTGGCCTGGGTGAAACCGTGGCGAACCAGTCACGGAGTTGATGCTCGCGTGTTTCACTGCACGATGGGAAGTGGAATCGACTTCAAGAATCCGGGACTGCGTCGTCTGGTCGTCAACGCCGCCTATTGGTGTGTCGAACTGGAAGGTTCCATCTCGGCAAATAGCAGCGTCGATGTCGTAGGCAATTACGAACCACTGGACAGCGGATTCCACTACGAAGAACTAGGCGTCAAACCACGGCCTGTGAGTGACTACAAGTAGGCGGGGCGACAGGCACCATCATCATCAGAGTTGGCAAACATGAGCAGTTACTCGCTCCTTGCAGAACTCCTGTGAACGGTGGTCATCGTTGGTGTAATAGATTCTTGGAGCGTCGTATAGCCGAGCCTCATGGTCTCCCTTCTCCCTACAATGGGGGAGAAGGGCCAGGGATGAGGGGGGGGCGGGGTTCGCCCGAAGAAGGGGGGAGTCCCTCGGTCTCGCGTTGTTTCCCTAAAGGTTGGGCTCTACTTGCATGATGCCAGAAGTTCACGGCCTTCATCATTGAATCGACTCCGCCGTTCGAGGATACTGTTGCCTTGACCACACACGGGCACAAAGGATACAGAATGATATTTCGCTCGAAACTGCTCGCCTCGGTGATTCGGACTCGGATGTTGGTCAATCGCTTGGCATTGTGCGTCGTTCTTGCCAGCGTTGTAATTGCAATCCTCCTGCTTTCCGGCACCCAAGCCTTCGCCCAATCGCTAACCGAAAAGTTGTTGGCTGAAGATCCGGTGAAGTTGGCCGAAGAAGCACGAACTAGCGGCAATATCGTGCGCGGCGCGATCTTGTTCCATCAAGGCAATATCAATTGCGTTAAATGCCACCGACCAACCGCCGCCCAAGAACGACTGGGTCCCGACCTGAGTCGCATCGAGCCCACGGCCACCGATGCCTACCTGATCGAGTCCATCCTGCAACCCTCGAAGTCGATCAAAACCGGATTTGAATCTTCGATCTTGTTGACGGCCGACGGGCAAGTTTACAGCGGCATTGTTCTCCGCGAAGATGACCAACAGGTTGTGATTCGCGACACCAAAAACTTGGACCAACCGGTGACCGTTCTTCGGGCCGATGTGGAAGAACTCAAACACGGCACTGTCTCCAGCATGCCCGCCAACCTAGCGGATGAACTGAAAGATCGCCAACAATTTCTCGACCTCTTGCGTTATGTCATGGACCTCAAAGTACGCGGCCCCGAAGTTGTTGTGGAACCCTCTGCGTCGGTGGCCCGCGAACTTGCTCCGGAGCTGCACGGGTTGGTGCAAATCCAACGCTGGAACTGCACCGCCTGTCATCACGGCAACGATGCCGAAGATGGTGGCGTGAACCTCGCTGCCAAACAGGCTCCCAACTTGAATTGGTCCGCGCGGCATTTGAATCCCGCTTGGATGGAGCAATTCATCCGTGACCCGCACGCGGTCAAGCCCGGCACGACGATGCCCAACATGTTGCCCGAGAATCAAGCCGATCGAGCTCAAACGGCCACCGCGATCACGCACTTCTTGGTCTCCGCCAATGACAACCAATTCGCGCCTCAGGCACTGGATCCTGCTGCCGTGGCCAGCGGCTACGAACTGTTCCACTCCGTAGGTTGTGTCGCTTGCCATGCTCCCCGCAACCGACAAGGCGTCGAACAGTCTCTGGCCGACTCACAGGCTTTAGGCGATCTGGCCAACAAGTACAACGTCGTGGGATTGGTCGCCTTCCTGGAAGACCCGTTGCTTGTGCGAGCGTCAGGGCACATGCCCAACATGCGACTAACGCATCGTGAAGCGATCGAGATTGCCAACTTCTTGTTGCAAGCCGCTCCCGAAGACGCCGCACCCTGGAAGCTGGATCTGGAACTGGCTCAAGCAGGCCGCGTGCTCTTTGTACAAAACAACTGCCACCACTGCCACCAAAATTTTGTGCCAGACGCGGAACCTTCTCGCCCTTTGGTGACACTTGATAAGCTCAATCCCGCGCGAGGCTGTTTATCGGGGATCGCTGGCGAGTGGCCCAGTTTCCCTTTCACGGACACGGAGCGGCAAAACATTCACGCGGCGTTAAGTCGTTTGTCCACCGCATTGACGCCAGAGCAGCAGATCGACGTTAGCTTGCAGAGCTTCAACTGTTTGGCCTGCCACGAACGAGATTCACTAGGCGGTGTTAGTTCGCAGCGCAACCCGCACTTCCAGACCACGAATTTGAACCTGGGCGAGCAAGGCCGCATTCCGCCCCGGTTGACCGGCGTCGGCGCCAAGCTAAAGGCGCAATGGATGCGCGAAGTCCTGGTGACGGGTCGCACGATTCGACCGTACATGAAAACTCGCATGCCGCAATACGGCGTGGAGAACATCGAACACCTGATCGATTTGTTTCAAGCGGTCGACAAGTTGTCGGAAACGAAGTTTGCGGAGTTCAACGAACCCGAAGTCGTGCGTAAGAAAGGTCTCGAGTTGGCCGGCACCAATGGACTCAACTGTGTCTCTTGTCATACGTATCAATACAAGCTTTCCGACACGATGCCCGCTGTTGATTTGACGGAGATGGCCGAACGCTTGGAGAAGGATTGGTTCTACCAATACATGCTGGCTCCACAGAAGTTCAGCCCCAACACGGTCATGCCGTCGTTTTGGCCGCGGGGCATCGCGGTTCGCAAAGACATCGAAGGCACGGCCGAAGACCAGATCGAAGCGCTGTGGCAATATCTGCTGGATGGACGACAAGCTCCGATGCCTCACGGAGTTGTGCGTGAACCCCTGAGAATTGTCGTTGCGGAAGAAGCTCAGATGCTCCGTCGGAGTTATCCCGGGATCGGCAAACGCGGCATTGGCGTGGGCTATCCCGGCGGTGTGAACTTGGCGTTTGATGCGGAACAGCTACGCCTGCATGCTCTGTGGCAAGGAGGCTTTGTGGATCCCGGTGGCGTGTGGACCGGACAAGGTGCGGGGAACGTGCATCCGCTAAGTCGACCGATCGAGTTCAGCAAAGGCCCGGACTTGGATGATCAAACACAGCCTTGGGTTGTGGATGAGGGACGACCGCCACGCCATCAGTTCCTAGGCTACTCATTGGACGATGGGCAACGACCCACGTTTCGCTACGTCTTTGACACCGTCGAAGTGCAAGATTTTTTCCAGGAAGTGATCGACGAACCTAACCAGAGTACGCACTTGCGCCGAACGGTGTTGTTCAACGCACCCGAGGGTCGTAAGCAACTGCGGTTCCGATTGGCGTCGGCCGATCGCATCGTTTCACAGGACCAGGAGTACGCGGTCGGTGATGATCGGTTGAAGCTGCGGATTCTCACGGCGCAACGGCCTCAGATCGTGGACCACGGCAATGAAGGCCAGACGTTAGAGATTCATTTCGATCTGGCGCCCGGACAATCGCCAGAACTTGTCGTCGAATATCGATGGGAGTCCAAGCAATGACCATTTACTTGAAGCTACTGTATTGGACGATGTTGTGGTTGACTCCCCAACAGGAGCCGCTGGGTGAATATTGGGGCACGGGCGAAGCCGAAGCCAAGTACTACAAGTTGGTCGATATTCCGTTGCCAAAGGAACTATCGATCGAGGCTGGTAGTTTTGAAGTCATGCCCGACCAGCGGCAATTGGCCATCGCGACGCGACGCGGCGATATCTTCCTGGTCGATGGCGCGTTTGATGTTCATCCGGAACCCACGTTCAAGAAATTCGCCAGCGGACTGGACGAAGTTTTTGGAATGGCCTATCGCGATGGCTCGTTTTACTTGACCCAGCAAACGGAAGTCACTCGCGTGACGGACACGAACCAAGACGGCCGTGCGGATCGTTTTGATACGCTGAGTGATCGTTGGGGCTTTCGCAACTACCACGAGTTTTCGTTTGGCTCGAAACCGGACGCTGAAGGCAACATTTGGGTTGCGCTATGTTTGTCCGAATCGTACAACTCGAAGGTGCCGTTCCGAGGCTGGTGTTTGAAGATTACACCGGACGGCCAGACTATTCCGATTTGCAGCGGCATTCGCAGTCCTTGCGGGATTGGACCCAACGAACACGGCGTCATGTTTTACGCCGAGAGCCAAGGCCCGTGGAATGGTTCATGTTCGCTGAAGGTATTGGAGCCGGGCGGCTTCATGGGCCATCCCATCAGTTACAATTGGTACGAGTTGGCACCGGAAATGGGGCCTGCTCCCGTTGAACCCCATACCCCGTCGCGTTTGGAGATCGAACGCCAGCGAGTCAAGGAGCTAGTGCCGTATGCGGTGGTGTTTCCTTACATCCGCATGGGACGATCGATCTCGGGGTTCATGGTTGACCAAACGGGCGGTAAGTTTGGTCCATTTGAGAATCAGATTTTTATTGGCGACTTCAGTCTTGGTGTCGTGATGCGGGCAACGACGGAAAAAGTGAACGGCGTGTGGCAGGGTGCCTGTTATCCGTTTCGTGAAGGTTTTGATACAGGGTTGTTGGCGGTCCAGTTCACACCGGAAGGCAGCTTGATTGCGGGCGGCACCAATCGAGGTTGGCCGGTGCGTGGTCCGAAAGCCTATGCGGTGCAGCGGTTGGATTGGACGGGCTTGGTACCCTTTGAAATCAAAGAGATCAAGGCTCGTCCGACGGGCTTCGAGTTGACGTTCACCAAGCCTGTGGATCGCACGGTGGCATCGCGTCCCGAGGTTTATCAGCTCAAGACGTTTACCCATATTTATCATGAAGGGTATGGCAGTCCGGAAGTGGACCAGACGGTGCCAGTCGCAACGAAGGCGACTGTTAGCGACGATGGGCTGAAAGTCGAATTGCAAGTCGACGGCTTGATGCAGGGGCACGTCCACGACTTCTACTTGCCCGAGTTACAATCAGCCGCAGGCGAAAACCTACTCCACACCAGCGCCTACTACACCCTCAACGAAATCCCGCGCAAGGACACATCGCAATAAACCCGCGCCTCATGAACTCCATTCGCCCATTTTGTGGCGTTTCGTGGCGCCGATTTATATTGCTTGGTACACCTCGTGCCTCATGGTCTCCCTTCTCCCCTTTCCTGGGGGAGAAGGGCCGGGGATGAGGGAGTGGAGCTTGGTGATGACGTTGAGCTTGCTGCGCGGTCGAGCTTGCGGTTAAGGCGTGCGAATCTTGTAGCTTGTTCGCTTCGCGCCTCATGGTCTCCCTTCTCCCCTTTCCTGGGGGAGAAGGGCCGGGGATGAGGGGGTCGAGCTTGGGGCGCGATTGGAGATGGGGTGAGGTTGGGCATGGAGATTGGTCGAGCGTGCGGGATGAGTGGGAATTGTCTGCGGGCCAGCAACGCTTCGCAGCATTAAAAATGATCAATGTCCTAAATCGCCGCACATGCATAACGAGCCTCAGGCTCGCCGGGTATAATCATCGATTGAGCGGGCAGAACCTTGATGCTTGGAGGAGACTACCATGCGCTCGTTGCAAACTCTGTTATTGGCTACCGACTTTGGACCGGCCACCCATTCTTTGATGTTGATCACCGCACGATTGGCCCGCGTGTTTGGTTCGCGAGTCGTACCGCTGCATGTGGTGGACGTGCATTCGGATTCGGTGTTGGTCGATTATTATCGGCGTCAGATTGGTCAACGCCTGATGGACCCATTGGTGGCTGCGTTTGCGGAGGAAGCGGTCGAGGTCGCTCACCCGGTCGTTCTGACAGGTTCGGTGGTCGATCAGATCCTGCGCAAGGCCGACGAGATCGAAGCCGACATGATCATTCTGGGTGCTGGCCATCCCGACGACGACGGCACGGTCTCATCCGGGCCCAACGTCGAGGCCGTGATGCAGCGGGCCCATCAACCGGTGCTCGTGATTCGACCGGAGACACCGCTGGCGCTGCAAAAAATTCTTTGTCCATTTGATGGTTCGGAGTCATCGCTGCGTGGGCTCAAGAACGCCATTCGTTTGGCACAAGCCTTTCAAGCCCAGCTTCAAGTGCTCTCGGTGGTCCCACAAGTGAATTGGTTAACGGCAGCGACCGAGGTGGGCTCGTTCTCGAACGTCCATGAGCAATACTCGCAGCAATGGGAAGAAAGTTTCCATGCGGCGCTTCGTAAAACGGACTTCGGCGGTTTGAATTGGAGTTCCGATGTTCGTATTGGCTCGGCGTCGCAGGAAATCCTGGCGGCTGCCACGACAATGGGCGCGGATCTGATTGTCATGGGAGCGACGGGAAAGTCGGGCGTGACGCGGATGCTGTTGGGAAGTACCACGCGCCGAGTGTTGCGGAAGTTGCCATGTTCTTTGTTGGTGGTGCATGATGAAGACGCGTTGCAAGAAGAGATGCACGCGGACGACGTGAAGGTGAACCAGTTGGCATATGAGGCCGCGATGTCGTTGTTGGCGGAGCAATCGTATGAGGCGGCGCTGCGGAAGTTTGATCGGGTGTTGGCTCGCAACCCATTTCACATCGGGGCCTTGGAGGGCAAAGCCCAAGCCTGCGAAGCCCTGGGCCAATACGAACGCGCCGCCCGCTGCCATCGCCGAGCAGAAATCCTGCGGCAGGAAAATTGAAAATCGGTGGGCCGCTGCGAGTTGGAGTAAGACATTGTTGGGCCGAGAATGTCCGTCGTTGCGTCCGAGCACGGATCAATTCTCTCAGCTATCTTGAATTGATGGAAATAATCCATCCGTGATCGTATAGAAAGCTCCAACGTACGATCAAGTGAGGACTCGATCGTCGCCAAGGCGATTGAACGCCGTTTTGATTTCGAGGTCGAGTCATGAATGAAAACGTTTTCCGAGTCTTGGCTGGTGTGATCTTGGTGACGGGCATGGCAATTTCGTGTTACTTCCGACTCCAAGCCGATAAGGCCTCCGGCGAAAAACTCTCGCGCGCGGCGGATGGGAAGACCCTGATGCGAATCATCCAGTGCGGTGGTTTGGTGCTATGGTCGAGTCCATTTGTGTACTTGATCAACCCGGCGTGGATGGCTTGGTCCAAAATTGGACTGCCGGTCGCCGGGCGTTGGTTGGGAGCCGCAATGGGTGTGCTCTGTGTGGCGGGCCTCTATTGGTTGTTCCGCAGCATCGGCAATGGGATTACTCCAGTGAGCTCCACGCGCGCGGACCATCAACTTGTCACGGACGGAATCTATCGCTGGGTGCGGCATCCGTTGTACACCATCGGTTCGTCTCTCTTTGTTTCCTTTGGGATGCTGGCGGATAACTGGTTCATCATGTTGCTTGGAGTTTTGGCCTTCGTGGTAATGGCCATCCGCACACCGCAGGAGGAAGCCAAACTGATTCAGAAATTTGGCGATGCCTATCGCGAGTATATGAAACGCACGGGTCGATTTCTGCCGAAATTTTAAGTGGTCGTGAGGCTCCAGCGATCAATGAGTGACAGAAATTGCTGCAACCCTTTGGGATCTCGAAGCTGGTGAAAGCAGAGGTTTGTGTCGGCCTTTCAGGCCTCGTTCAAAAGTGGGTGGGCTCCAACCCGGGGCCTGGCGACCCCGGCATAGGCTGTTTAGGCCTTTCAGGCCTTTTTGTGCATTCCGTACTTGGAAGACCATGACAGCACGATGTTGGCAGAGGTTTGTGTCGGCCTTTCAACGCACCACCTGCTGCCTCAAAAGAAGCATATCGATCCAACGTCGCAAAGTAATGTCAGCAGCAGGCAGCCATGGTCAATGAGACGACAGCGACGATGATCGGCACGACACACGCAATCGCGGGATCGACGTGTTTCAGCCACTTGAGACTTCGGGGAATCAAAACCCCAAACAATAGCGTTGTTTCGATCTTGCCATGCACCCTGCCGGTTCTGTGGCATACAGTAGCAAGTCAAAGTCTCTTCGGCTTAACGTCCTAAACTCGCCAACACAAAGCCCAGAAACGCGCCAATAAACAGGCTGATGGTAATCGCGATCGGAAGCACCGTCCAGAACACAATGGGAGAGATCCCGGACGGTCGTTGCATTTCTCGGGGCGACATTCCGCTTGGTGGCGGGGGTGGCGATTCGACATTGGTATCGTCCCTGCCCCATCCGGCAAACGTTGCTTCGGAGGCTTGGCTACTGATACTGGCACTCGATTCAACGCCATGATCCGAGACATCACTTCGTTGAAGGCCGGCGAGCTCTTCCTCCTCGTGACTATCCTCGCTCGGTGGCGGTTCGGACATCCATCGCGAACGAATCAGTTGATCGTTGCGGAGTGGGCTATTCTCACTGGCCCAAGGAGCCAAACGGGCCGCTACTTCCGCCGCTGATTGGATGCGATTGGCGGGATCTTTTTCCATCATGTCGCCGATCAGATCGACAAACTCGTCGCTGACATCGGGATTGAATCGACGTGGGTGCCAGGGCGTTTCACTGAGATGTCGCCGAGCCTTGCTCTTGGCGTTTCCGCCCGGAAATGGAACCTTGCCCGAGATGGCGTAGTACAACGTACAGCCGAGCGAATAGATGTCGGTTAGCTGAGTGACTTCCGTCGGAGTCTGGATTTGTTCGGGCGACAAGTAATCTGCGGTTCCCACGATCTTGCCAGCTCTCGGATCGGTCGAATCGTTGAGAAAGGCCGCCAAACCCAAGTCCGATAATTTTGCGACGCCATCGGTCGTTACGAGGATATTCCCGGGCTTCACATCACGGTGGATCAGTCCTCGATCGTGGGCATGGGCCAAGCCCATCGCGGCCTGCATGATGACGTTGGCGGCTCGCTGGACGCTTAGCGCTCGCTCCGCGCGGACCAATCGCCGCAGGTCTGTCCCGGGAACGTATTCGACCACCATATAATGGACGTTGCCGTCCATCCCAGCATCGTAGGCACGGACCAAATTGGGATGATCCAGTTTGGCTTGCGTGCGAATCTCGCGGCGAAAACTCTCGATCGCTTCCGGCGTACTCTTGGACAGCGGCAAAACCTTTACGGCCCGCTCTTGTCCCAACATTTCATGAACCGCCTTGAAGACTTGCCCCATCCCACCTTGGCCGATCCAGTCACTAATTATGTACTGTCCCAAGGATAGCTTGGTTCGGCCGGCCAGCAATTGGTCCGCTTGGTAGGCGGTCAGGATCTTCATCCGAACCAATTCCGTCGCTACCAACTTGCCTTCCGGATCGCGTACTTTTTGGCCCGGATGCGCCTCACGCAAACGACTGATCGCCTGCCGCAATTGGACTTCAGTAACCAATCGGCTTCGGAGGGCAGCTTCAAAAAACTGTTGCATCTGTTGAGGCACTATAGTACTACCGCGTCGATCGCAAATTGATACACTTCGATTCGAATGTCTCTTCCATTATTTCACGACGAAGTCGTTTGCCTAGTTCTGTTTTTGAAATTAACAAAAATGTGCCAAATCTCCGCCCCGGAAAAGGTCCTCATGCGTAAAACCAGCCCAAACCAACCCGGCCGTCCCTGTGGGATCGGGACGAGTGCCCCTTTCCCGAGGTCCTTCCACGAGCGCCCCTAGGGCGACTGACGGCCAGGGTGCCGGAAACTTAACCGAGCGAGCCGGGGAGCAAGTGATTCTTAAGAAACCTGCATAATGCGAGCGGGCGAATTTCGCCCTTCGCCTGGTGCGGAACGTCCGGCTCCACATGAATCGCGTCCAAGCCAGACCAGGACTGGGGGGGCTCTTGGAAAAAGCTTAACTTGGTTTTGGCGACCGGATGTTCAAGTTCCAAACGCCAGGAATGCAGGGCAATTCCCTGGCCAAACGCGACTCGACTGCCGTACTTGCGATCTCCGAGCACCGGAAAACCTCGCTCCGCGAACTGAACCCGAATCTGATGCTTGCGACCGGTCAAGAGCCGAACCAAAACCAGGTCGTAGGCGGGACCTCTTCCCAACACTCGCCACGTCAGTTGGGCCAACTGCGCATCCTCACCACTTTCGTCAAGCTTCCTCAAGTTGCCCGCCGGTTTCGTCGGCATGTCGGCCTGCCGGACTCGCATGCGCTGGGCAGAATCATCTTTCCACACCGTATCCTGCCAAAAAATTTGGGCCGAATCAAACCAAGCCGACTCCGGCAAAGCATGGCGTTGTTCCAGCCATGGTCCGCGAACCGATGGCACGGTCGCCAAATACCACTTGACGACCGTCCGCTCGCGGAATTGATTCGTCAGCCGCGCGGCGGCTTTTGACGTCTTCGCGAACACAACAAGCCCAGAGGTCACCGAATCCAAGCGGCTGACCACACCCAAATAGACATTGCCTGGTTTGTTGTACTTGCGTTTTAGATACGATTGAACGTCGCGTGCGAGACTGGGCTCGGTGGGCGAGGTGCCCATTGTTGCCAATCCTGCCGGCTTGTTCACGATCACCACGTGATTGTCTTCGAACACAACGGAGATGGACATGAAGAACGACCTGCCGAAAGGAGCCGGAAAGACTCAACCATTTAACTCGGTTGGTTTTTCATTGTCCCAACTTGCCGTTCCAACCACAATGCGGTCGTCTTGCGGCGTTGCGTGTAGTCGCTGGCCAACCACTTCTGTAGGCTGCGAGCACTGAGTTGCAGCAGCACCGTGGGCTGAGCAACGATTCCCGTTTGGACGTGTGTTTGCCCAGTTGCGGAGACAGAAACCGTAAATGGACCGCCCCCAGGCCCAAGTAATTGAAAACAGACCGTCTGGGGACGCACCCGTTGTTCCCCGTTCGGTTGGGAGTTGTTGGGGCTTTCTGATGCGGAATCCAAACCGGCCAATTGCGGCAGTAAGTCGCCGATCTCTTCGGCCAAACGTTCGACAAGTTCGCGTCCATCCAGCGACAAGTCCGGTGGAGGGGATTTCGCTTTACCCCATCGATCCCGTTCGCCAAATTCCAAATACCGGGCAATGACGGTTTGGTCCAGAATCGGACAATCCAGATGTCCGGCGTATTTTTCCAAGTTCGACGTATCAAAATGAGGGTCGGAAGTGTCGTAATCCCGATAGATTTGAATCGAGTCGAACACCTTCGACGCAAAATCATTCTCGGCCGGACGCTGCCCTTCCAGCTCTGGGCAGAATTCGACACCCGTCGAACCGAAATACCGGTAACACGACTGGATCAACTCATTCGGAGTGATGCCGTGTTTGGGAGCCAAGTGAAACGTCTTGCCGTGAGCCGCCGGGGTTTCTAGCAGATGGGTGATCACCTGAGAAACCCATTGGACCGGCACGATGTTTCGCTCTTCCAGGCCACTCATCGGGAGTCGAATTTTGGTCAGAAGTTTCCCTTGCTCGTCCCGTTGCTGTTGGGGGACCAACAACGCCATCGTGCGAAGATACAAGTACAGGCCATGGTACGTACTGGTATAGCCCGTATTGGAATCACCCGCGATAACAACAGGGCGGTAAATGGTCGGCGGGTGAGCGAATTGGGCGGATCTTACCAACCCCTCCGCGACCCATTTGCTGTGTTCGTAATCGTTGCGGAACACCGGGTGCTCCGGGTAATCGTCTTCATGAACAACCGCCTCTTGGCGACCGGCAACGTAAGCCGTGGAGACGTAATGGAATTGGTCGATCCCGGCCGCTCGGACAAAATCCAGCACGTTTTGAGTCCCGACGACGTTCGTTTGCCAAGGCTCGCCGGTATGGCAGGGACCAAAGAACTTTAGAATGGCGGCATTATGGATGAAACGCCCTACCCGACGTCGAACCCACAAGGATTGCTCTTGAGACAAGCCTAAGCCCGGAGTTTTGACATCGCCCTCCAAGATGACAGGGCGAGGCAACTGGATGTTGAGCGTTGATTCCCAACGCTGCATGATCGACTCCATCCGTTGGGTCGCTGACTCCTTCTTGTTCGGACGAACGAGAACGGCGACCGGAAACCCAGCGATCAACAAGTCCTTCAAGAGATATTGGCCGACCAACCCGGTAACCCCGGTTAGCAACCAATATGGGCGGTCGTTTTTGCCATCGTCAAAATTCGGCATAGCAGCGCAGTACCTAAATCCGCAGCTCGGACACTCTCTGAATACAACAAAACCACGCCACTCCGTAACACTCGCTCTCGCGACCCTCAAGGTTAGTTCCTAACCAACCAAGCCGGAAGGCAGAATTGCTCCAAAAACCGCGTATTCAAACGCGCGATTGAGAAATAACCATTGTAGGAATTATTCCGCCAATCCGTGTCGAGCGGCAAAAACCGCGGCCGTTCGAAGCCCGAACATGCTAGCTCTCCAATCGGGCCGTCGGGCAGACTTGGCCGTTTTTTTCGGAACTTCCCCGAACCATTGGTCAAGACCCGGCGTAATAGGGCTGAGAAACAACCATCACTGCTTGTCAGGGGCGGTTGAGGGCTCGCTCCACGATGGGGCAGAACCCAGCTCGGCCCTTTCCCGCCGATCTTCGCACAAGAGGTGCTCGTCATGCCGTCCATTTCCAACCAACTCCAACCCATTTTTTGCGGTCGTGACCGCTTGAGTCCAAACCATCGCGATATTCAACAGTGTCAGGGAGACATTCAGGTCACTCACCGGTCGAGAGGCCCTCCCCAACTGCGAAAATCGCAAAAAGGAATGCACGAAGCCCAACCCGTTCTCAGCAACCGGTAATTCCTGTGGCGACCGTGCAATGAAAGGAATCGAATCATGGCAAAGTTCTACGTTCAATCAGGTTTGGTATCGCAATTGATTACCGCAAACGACGCGTTCAGCGCCGCTCTCTGGGCGATGCACCTGGTGATGGAAGATGTGGTTCCCGTGGAAGAGGTCGATTGGTTGGACGAATCCAACCAACCCGAGCACGGATTTGCGGATGGACTCATGAAATTAGGCGACGAGATCACGGTTAGTGAAGTTGGTTTCGGTCGCGACGAAGCGGGGCGATTCGACACCGCGGATACGCTGGCGGAATGGAACCAGTTGATCATCGCCATGGCTCGCTTAGAAGCTCGGTTGAGCGAAGAACCCGTCTCGCCCAATCGCATGGTGGCATTGGGCGTCCTCTAAGCCAGGCGACAAGATCCTGTCCGTGAATTGTGAGCGAGTCGATGGAATACCGGTCCGATGGTGGACCGCCTGAAGTGAGGCGGTCCACGGGCCAGATGGCCAAGCTTCACACGGGCCAAGCTTCACACGAGTCAAGCTTCTAGGTCCAAGGTTCAAAGGCCAAGGTTCAAAATCCGGGCGTCCATCTGGGCCTTGTCCTTGGGAGAAGGCCGGTCGTTTGACGGGTTTGCAATAATTGAGAACCTAAAGCATGACCGGAACGGGCAGAGTCCTTTTGGGACAAACCCTTGTGTTTGGTCAAGTTGAACATTCTCAAAAGGTCAAAGCCTGGATCCTCGAGATCGCTTCGACCACATTTTCACGGGAATTGAAGGCGCTTAGTCGGAAGTAGCCTTCACCTGCTGGGCCAAAGCCACTACCAGGCGTTCCCACGACGTGGGCCTGTTGCAGCAATACATCGAAGAACTGCCAACTGGTTTGGTTCGCTGGGGTTTTCAACCATAGATAGGGAGCGTTAACACCTCCATAACAGCGCCAACCTAATTGGGAGATTCCCTCGCGCAACAATCGAGCATTTTCGAGATAGAACCGGATCAACTGCGTCACTTCCGCTTGACCTGCCGGAGTATATACGGCTGCTGCTCCGCGTTGAATAATATACGGAACGCCATTGAATTTCGTGCTGTGGCGCCGACTCCACAAGCGATGGAGCGAAATCGCTTCGCCCGTTGCTGATCGACCGTGGAGTTTCTTCGGCACCACGATAAACGCACAGCGAGTTCCGGTGAACCCTGCTGTTTTGCTAAAACTTCGGAATTCGATTGCAACTTCGTCCGCGCCTGGGATTTCGTAGATCGAGCGAGGCAGAGCGGGGTCCGTGATGTAGGCCTCGTAGGCGGCGTCGAACAAGATGATCGATCCATGTTGTTGCGCATAACGAACCCAACGCTCCAACGTCTCGCGCGTCGCAACCATGCCCGTCGGGTTGTTGGGGAAACAGAGATAGATCAAATCGACGGGTTGTTGGGGCAGTGGGACTTCGAATCCATTTTCCTCCAAGACGGGCAAGTACTCGATTCCCGCATAACGGCCTGCTGCATCGACCGGTCCGGTGTGCCCAGCCATCACGTTGGAGTCGACGTAAACCGGATAGACCGGATCGGTGATTGCGACCCGAACTTGGTCACTGAAGATATCCAGTATGTTGGCGCAATCACATTTGGACCCGTCCGAGATGAAAATCTCATCGGCTGCGATGGGGCATCCGCGATTTTGGAAGTCGTGTTTGGCGATCGCTTCGCGCAAAAAATCATAGCCCTGTTCTGGGCCATAGCCACGAAACGTTTCTCGCGTGGCCATTTCGTCGACGGCGGCATGCATGGCCTGAATCACGGTGGGCGGCAAAGGTTCCGTCACATCGCCGATGCCCATGCGAATGATCTTGTGCTGTGGATTCGCTTGTGCGTAAGCCTGGACGCGTCGACCAATCTCCGGAAACAGGTATCCGGCTTGCAGTTTCAGGAAGTTGTCGTTGATTTGGGCCATGTTTCAACCGTTGTGGAAAGAGCGCGGGGAAATCGTTCGCCGGGACAAGATACAAAAAAACTCCTACGGCGTTAAGTGTGGAGCTGTCCATGAGTCACTCCCCCCTGAACGGCGCGAAGTCGTCTCCATGCGGCAGTCGCCAGTCCAACGGCAAAGTGCTTTCCCAAAACCGACCGAAATCTTGATACATTGCCACATCCGCGTCAGAGCAAGGAGGTCCGTTCATGCCAATTCGACCCGTACTTGTTGTCATTGCCAGTCTGCTCAGACAAGTGACTTGCGGAATGCCCGTGCTGATTTCCATCGCACTCGGATACGGCATCTTGGAAGGAATTCGATTTCCACCGGGAACGTCGGACCAACAAGCGTATCTGCTCTTGTTGGCGTTGGCATATGGTCCCATGTCTCTCTACGCGTTTATTGCCGTAGGCACGGACAAGCTGATCGCGGTGCTCAATCGCAAGCAGCACTCGGGAATTCCTCGAATCCCTGAACAGTACTTGCACATGTTCGAATGGTTATGCGGTTGGCCCGGCTCATTCGTTGCGCAGCGAATTTTTCGGCACAAGACTGCAAAACTTCTGTATCAGCTACAGTATGCAGCCATTGTCATTTTCCACATTAGTTTTGTGACCGGGAGATATGCGTACGAGCACGAGGAGCCTCGCGTGGTTGTGGTATGCGGGTTGGCTGCGGCGATTGCCTTTACCCTGCAGTTCTTTGTAAATGCCCAGCGGTATGCCATTGCTTTGGAGAAAGCCGACGACGAACGAGATCGTCTTGAACGGCAAAACGAACGCGAGGAATTTTGAATACACAACCCGGAAAGCAAGTTAGGCTTTATCTCAAAAGGGGCCTGCGTTCTTGGAAAGGGCCTTTTGAGACAAAGCCTGACAAAGCCTCGCCAAATTATTTCAGTAGAAACTGGCGACGTTGTTCGATGAACGTGCGCAGGTTGCGCGATGGAGGAACGGGACGCGGCGCCGCTTCGGTGTCATTGGGCAGCGAGTTGGTGACGGAGCCCTCCGGATCGGTCGCTGCTAAAAACGCCTCGTATGAAGTTAGCTTGCGGGTGTCCAGCTTGACTTCGGGTTCCAACATTTCACGGAGCGACGTGACGAACGGTCCCAACTTCTCCCAGGTCAATGATTCTTGCGCGATCGTGCGAACGTTCGCCAAGTACTTCTCTCGCAATTCCGGAACCGCGAGCAAGCGGCCGTAAAGCGGCGTGCGCGGATTGTTCATTCCGGTCAAGGGATCCAAGTTTGGCAGGCCACCACCACCGGGACCGCCTGGCCCGCGAGGCCCGCGAGGACCATCGGGACCGCTGGGACCGCTGGGACCGAATCCCTCTCGTCGGTCGGGCCCTTCGTCGCGCCCGTCTTCGCCTCGTCGCGGTTGGCCTCGTCGCGGTTCGCCGCGCTCACCTCCACCAGATTGACTGGCAGCAGGTCGACCATCAACGCGTCCGCCGGGAACGCCTGGCCCACTGGGAACACCTGGCCCACCGCGCCCACCTGGACCACGACCTCCCGGACCACTCATCGGCGGTTGAAACGACTCGTTCATGTCGTGCGGGAAGATATGGAACTTGTTGTTCTCGTCCATGAACAGGCTGTAGTCGCTGGCGCGAACCCAGTAGCCATCGTTGTTGATCAGTGCGTTGTCGAGTGCGAGGAACCACAAGGCCTGATCGATGTCCAAGATTGGTTCAAGTGCCGCTTGCAGTTCTTCCGTTGGCGTTTCCTCCAGGATGCGACACAGATTAACCAGATGTTCCCAAGCTTCGGGGGTGTCGGTCTTCAAGTCGTAGTGTTGGTGATAAGCTTCTTCATCGGGGCCTAAATACTCCAGGCCACCACGTCCGTTGGGACGTCCCGAGACTTTCCAGCGGGCGCCTTTGGTCGATGCGAAATGCTCGGACAAAAATTCTTTGTTGTATTGTTGGACGTTGGTGTAGATGCCCCATGATTCACCATTGACGACGACTCGGACGAAATTCGCTTTGGGAGCTGGGATGTACTGGTTCGCTACATGAGAATACAAGACGGTACTCATGAGCGACGGGTCGGCGTTCTGATTCAAGAGGTTGAGCGTTTTGTAGCCGTGGATTCGTTGGTTGTCGTCGGCCATATCCACGGTCAGGTTGAAGGAGCGTTTTGACCCACGCGGCACCATCATGTACGACGAAGCACCGCGAAAGCGGATGCCGACGTTGGAGTATTCCTGCCCGTCAACAATCACGGTCGCGGGAACATCGACGTCGGTGCCATGAAAGAGTTCCAGCTCTGCTTCCCAATCCGAGTTTGTAAAGTTGATGAAGATCGTGCGGAGGAGAGACGTGTCATAAAAATCACCTGCGACGGGTTGGACGTCGGCCGGGCTTATGGCGCGGCCTGGGCTGGCAGGTTCGACACGTCCACCGGGTCCACCGCGGCCACCGCGTCCTCCGGGGCGACCACCTGGACCGCCCTGACCGCCGGGGCCTTCATTCCCCGGGCCGCCTGGTGGGGGACCGAATCCGGGACCGCCAGGTGGTGGGCCAAATCCGGGGCCTCCTGGTTGTCCAAAACCCGGGCCGTCAGGTGGTCCAAATCCACCTGCACCACCTGGACCAGGTCGACCGGGTCCATTCGGTCCGCCTGGGCCGCGGCCCCGACCTCCAAGATTTCGGCGTGGACTTTCGTCGCTTTCCAAATACTTCTTGGCTTCGATTCGTTCTTCGTCATTGAGCCAGCCGTTGTCATCTTGATCGAACTTGGAAACAAGTTCTAAATCGGGCGCGTTCATGCCCGGACCACCAGGGCCACCCGGACCGAACCCACGTGGGCCAGGTCCTCCGGGGCCACCAAGGACTCCTGCCCCTTCTTGCGGGGGTTGCTCCTGCGCGGAGACCTGGGGGCTCCAATTGGGAATCGCACCCATAGATAGAACAAGCAGCACCGGAGTTAGGATTCTTTTCATTCGAAGATCTCGCGAGATTCAAGTAGGTCGTGGCCATGGGCATTTTGACCAGCATTACGTTCGCCACCAATATCTTAAGCGTCGACGATTCGAGCGGCCTGCCATAGAAAACGTCAGAAAGCCCAATTTTGGATCGACGAAGCTGGACCGCCTTTCAAATACGGCCGTCCAACAAGCAACGTACCGATTCAGCAATGACAGGCCGCAGGTCTATTGGCAAGTCGATTGTTACGGATCTCCTGTTGTGTTAGGCTATGGGCCCAAGTGGGCTCCCCAAGCAGCGCTCGAACGAGCCAAATGGCGATACCAACCGACAAGGCTGGGCGGAATATCTTTTGCTTTCTGACGCAAGGAAATTGATCGTGACAAGAATGCGACCTGCATCTCAAGGGCTCGGTGGAAATGGGATCGCCAACCCGAGTGGACGAATTTGGAGCTTTCTATTCTTGGTGCTGGTGATGATTGCCGGCACCGCATCTGTCGGGGTAGCGCAGGATTCGGAATTACCGAAAACGGCCGCAACGAAAGCCGAAGTCAGTGAGCCGGTCGAAGCCAAACCCTTTTATGCGGATCTGGACGACCGAATCGATGCGGCGGTCAAGCCGGCGGCAGATTTGTGGGAAGGACTGGTCCTGACCCCGATTCCTTATACTGGTGTCCCAGCGGTTTTGATACTGCTGATTTTTGGTGCTGCTTATTTCACCCTGTACTTTTTCTTCCCGAACATTCGCTATTTCCCGATAGCCTTGAGAACGGTGGCTGGGAAGTACGATCACGTCGAACGACATACGGCCGAAAAATCCGAGGTCAATGTGGTTGCAGGTGATGTGAAACGCACCGCAGCGGACGAAGGTAAACACGGGGAAGTGAGCCACTTTCAAGCGCTGGCGACGGCCGTTTCGGGCACGGTTGGTTTGGGAAATATTGCCGGGGTCGCAGTTGCTATTGGTGTTGGCGGTCCTGGCGCAACGTTTTGGATGATCGTTTGCGGATTTCTTGGGATGTCCACGAAATTTGTTGAATGCACGTTGGGGGTCACTTATCGCGATGTCGATGCAAACGGAGTCGTTCATGGTGGCCCCATGTACTATTTATGGAAGGGCTTTGCCGAGCTCGGTTTGGCTCCGATCGGCAAAGTCTTAGCGGTGATCTTTGCGGTCCTTTGTGTGGGAGCATCGTTTGGTGGCGGCAACGCGTTCCAGTCCAACCAAGCGACCAAGCAGATCGTTGAGGTCATGGAACTACAAAGTGGAAGTGCCGGGTTCATCATTGGGGTTATCATGGCGATCATCACGGGTTTTGTGATTATCGGTGGCATCAAAAGCATTGCCAAAGTAACGGAGATGATCGTGCCGTTTATGGCCATTCTCTACATCGTGGCGTGTTTGGTGGTAATTTCGACCAACATCCAGCACTTGCCTACCGCCATCACTTTGATTTTTTCCGAAGCGTTTACTCCGCGAGCAGGGCTAGGTGGACTTATCGGCGTCATCTTGACGGGTTTTCAACGGGCTGCTTTTTCCAATGAAGCGGGAGCCGGTTCAGCCGCCATCGCTCACTCGGCGGTCAAGACACGTTATCCCGCGTCCGAAGGTTTAGTGGCTTTGTTGGAGCCGTTCATCGACACGGTGATTATCTGCACGATGACCGCCTTGGTGATTGTCTTCTTCAACCTGACCAACGCCGATGTACAGGGTCAACCGTTAACTTTTAAAGATGAAGCCAATCGAGCCAAAGTAATGGCTGCCTTCGAGTCGGACACGATCAACAAAGATCAAGTTCTGGTGTTGGGTATGAAGGATGATTCAGGGTTGGTGTTGCTCAAGAACGGCAAAGGCGGGCTCAATGGAGTTGGGCTGACCTCGGCGGCTTTCCGGCATTCGGTTTCCTGGTTCCCATACGTCCTCACGGTTGCGATCGTGCTGTTCGCGTTTTCCACGATGATTTCCTGGTCGTATTACGGGTTGCAGAGCTGGAAGTTCTTGTTCGGGCGGTCGCCAGCGGCGGACTTGTCTTTCAAGATCGTATTCTTGTTGTTCATTGTGATTGGAGCTTCGGCGAAGTTGGACAGCGTGATCAAGTTCTCCGATGCGATGATCCTGGCGCTGGTGTTCCCCAATATGATTGGTTTGTTCGTATTGGCACCGCGGGTCGGCCGCGAAGTCCGCAAATACCTGGGCGCGATTGGGTCTGGGACGAACGACCAACGCGGATAAAAACAGATTCCAAGATTTTGTGTCGGATGACGAATTGTGGGATTCCCAGGTAAGATCCTGATCACACCTGGATTGTGTATCTGTTTGTTTGGCCACACCAGGACGGTTGAAAGGTCATTGAATGTCGCAATTTAATAATCCCTATCCTCAGCAGCCTTACGGACAAAAACCCATGTCGGGCCCGCCATACGATCCAAGTCCTCCACGGACATCGTCGGGCACCAACGTGATTTTGATCATTCTGGGGATCGTGTTGGTGATCGTTGTCCTCTTTGTCGCCGCTTGTGTGGGCCTTGGCTTCATGGCTTCGCGCGCCGTTTCGACGCTTGGTAAAGAAATGGAAGGGCTGATCGTCGAGCCGATGGCGAACGAAATGGTGCAACGGTATCAGGATCATGCTTCCGTTCAAGAACACATCGGAGAGATCGAGACCTATCACATTGAGAACCCAGGGATCGATGTCGTGAATCGCCCGGTCTTGCGACTGGAAGTTGAAGGCGACAAGGGGCAAGGCAAGATCGTGTTCCATCGTCGAATGGGCCGACCACAAAAAGTCGTCCTGGAAGTTGACGGCCAAGAAATCCTGTTGGACGACAACCCTAAAGACTTGTTCGAAGCCAACATGGAAGCCCCCAATTTTGATGAGCTGATTGAAGGCCCTGTATCCAAGGATGCTGAAGGGATCGAAGGCCCGTCCGATTCAAAGTCGACGAGCAAAAATGAGGATCATTCGGGCGATCATCATTCGGGGGACGAGCACTCCAACGACGAGCATTCCAGCGGCGAGCATTCCGGTGATGAGCATTCCAGTGATGTAGTCGACCAGCGGTAAAGCCTCGAAGAACCGTGACGAGTTCGCGGGGCCTCCAGCGAGTTTCTGAAACTGGATTTGACGAAGTTGCTGCCTATCCGAAAAGGTGGCTGTGTCTTTGGCGTGAAGTTAAGTTTGTCAGTGTTTTCATAGCGTCACTGGAGTGGGGTAGACCGGGTAGACCCCTTGGGGAAAAGCTTTAGATCAGAAGCCAGTGTTCGTTTGTTTCTGTTGATGGGCCGTGCTAAGGATTCGTCCCGAAATAAGTTCCGGATTTCGAAGGTCGAAGAGTCCGGAATGAGTTTCGACGGCTCTGGCGGTTGAATGATTAATGCTTACTGAAGAATGAAAAATTCAAAATGTACTACACATCAAGTTTTAACCTTTCCGCGTGCATGCCATTGCTGTGAGCATTTTTCAATTTTCATTTTTCATTAATCATTTCTTAGCCGCGTGTGAACCAACGACGATCATTTGCCTGGCTGGCTGATTTCCCACGGATAGCAATACCGCTCTGCGGATGAAGACGTTTGCTGCCTGTGGTTTTGAAATGAAGATCGTCAACGTATCAACTCGGAAGTTCGACAATGGCGGTCGGACAAGGGCTGTCGGTCACGTGTCCGCCGACTGGTCATCCGCAGTTCGGCTTTGCCGTCCGTGGGAATTACCAAACACACGGATTTTGTCGCCCTGCTGCTCAGGCCATTCGGTGCCTCAGGCCATTGGATGTCTCGGCCGATTCGACGATCGGGGTTCTCGGATTAACCTCGATCGGACTCTCGCCAATCGAGAAGTTATTTCGGGACGATTCCTAAGGTCCGCGGTCAACGACCACCGACCGCAGCAGCTTGCTACGAGCAGGAAATGTGTTCCATTCGGAACAGGCTCTTAATCTTCGCGGTCCAAATCCAGCGGTTTGAGAATCTCGCTTAAAACGATGGCAGAAGAAATCGAAGCTGGGCTCTTGAACATCTGAATAACGCGATTGGCTAACGCGGCGTCTGCGTCGCGGCTGCTTTCGGTGGGATTCATGGAACCCGTGTTATAGTTCGCTGTTTGAGTTGGGACCGTTGGCGCCACGGTCGGCTTTAATACGGGTACATTGGTCGGTGCCGGAACCTTGGGCTTCGCCTGTTGCTTCGACCGCTGTTTTTGGGGCCGCGAGACCTGCGTCACGGAACTCGGCGGTGAATAAGGTGTGTTTTCGTCTAAGACCGCGTCAACGATCTCGGAGTCGCGAACGGACGGCTTTAGAGATGACTCTAGCGGACGGCGTTCCGCCGCCGGAGTCGGTCGCGACGGCGCTTGGGGTGAGGCAGATTGAGGAGCGGCAGGTTGAGCAGCGGCTGGCGGTTGTCCACCTTGGGCCTGCCGACGGCGTTCGGCCGCCAACTTCAAGAAGGCTTCAATGTCACCCGCCATTTTTGCTGTCCTCGCCAACGCCTGTGGTCATGATTGGATCTAGGTCGCTTGCCCGCTGGACTTCGCGATGCCTTTCCGCATTTCCGTATCGGCCTGAATGTTTCTCAGCTTGTACAGATCCAAAATCCCCAAAGTACCTGACTCGAGGCTTTCGGCGACGGAGAGTGGAACTTGAGCTTCGGCTTCCACCAACTTGGCGCGACTTCGTTCGATCTCGGCCTTGTTTTCTTGTTCGGTGGCGACCGCTTCCGCGCGTCGCCCTTCCGAGCGAGCCCGAGCGACTTGCGTGTCGGCTTCGGCCTGATCGGCTCGCAAGCGGGCTCCGATGTTTTGTCCAACGTCGATGTCAGCGATGTCGATGGAGACAATCTCAAACGCTGTTTCCGCGTCCAACCGCCGCGATAACACGGTCTTCGAAATCATGTCTGGATTTTCCAGCACCGCTTTGTGGCTTTCGGCGGAGCCAATCGCGCTGACGATGCCTTCACCCACACGGGCCATGATGGTCTCTTCGGTGGCACCACCAATCAACTGTTGCAAATTGGAGCGGACCGTCACGCGTGCCGTCACTTTGAGCTGAATTCCATCTTTGGCCATCGCATCCAAAGTCGCGCGGCCACGAGTTTGCGGCGGACAATCGATCACGCGTGGGTACACGCTGGTCTGTACGGCTTCCAAGACATCACGGCCCGCCAAGTCGATGGCCGTTGCTTCGCGATAAGAGAGTTGGATGGTCTTGGCCTTGTTGGCAGCAATCAACGCCCGAATGATTTGTGGAACATTGCCGCCCGCCAAATAGTGGGCTTCTAGGTTCTTGGCGGTAATCTCTGGGTCTGGTAGCCCGGATTGAACGGCCATGATTTTGGATTGAACGATGATCCCAGGCTTGACCTTGCGTAACGTCATCCCGATCAAGTCGCCGAACCCAATCCCAGCGCCCGTCAACTTGGATTGAATCCACAAAGGAAAGAAGTAAATCACGATCCCCGCAAGAATCATGCAAAGAAATATGGCAAAGCCGATCCCAATCACGGTGGCAACTGTTCCCATTCCAAGCATCCTTTGGCGAAGTGGAGTAGGCTCGAGCCGTCCTAGAAAAAGGGCTCAAGCCGCGAATCGAAATGTTAGTTTAGGTCAAGTTACGACCCAATCATACCCGGGACTGGGAGCCAATTTTGAGAACAGGTCACTCCGCTACGCTTGGTCCTACAAGGGGCTGGCCCCGAGGACGTGAAGGATTTCGTTCCTTAGACTTGTGTCGGTCTTTCAGGCCTTTTCTGAGGTGCTATGCTAACCGGTGGCTCGCGCACACCGGCAGAGGATGTTTCGGCCCGTCCGGGCCTGCTCTTGCGGGCGAAATTCCTTCACGGCGTAGGGCTGGCCCCGAGGACGGCCCGAAGGAGGACGGGCAAAATCCTGGACCAAAAGACTTGGCCACAGACAGGGCAAACCCTTTTGGAGACCAAGCCTAGCCGTTGCTGGACGATCCCAAGACGATTAGAGTGGGGGAATGGCAAAACGACTCCCAGCAAAATCACAGCAGAACCGACCCAAAACCAATCGACCCGCGGGCCCCGCAACCCAACTGCGCATCATCGGGGGGCGACATCGTGGACGGCAATTGGTTTACTCTGGGGACCAAGTAACGACTCGGCCGATGAAGGACGATGTTCGCGAATCCCTGTTCAATTTGGTTGGTGGCTGGATGGAGGGGAAGTGGGTTATTGATCTGTTCGCAGGAACCGGCGCTGTTGGCTTGGAGGCCGTCAGTCGTGGGGCTCTCGCGGCGACACTGGTCGAGCGGCATTTTCCGACCGCGCGGTTGATCCGGGAAAACGTGGCTGCCCTGCAGGAGCAACAACGCGTCACGATCGAAACGAGCGATGCTTTGTTTTGGTCTCGCCAGTTTCTTAAGTCGCGACAACAACCGGTGGCGGCTCCCTGGGCGGTCTTCTGTTGCCCCCCATGGCCCATGTTCATGCACCAACGCGAAGAAATCGTGGGCTTGATCGACTCCTGGTATCGAGCCTTGCCGCCGGAAAGTCTGTTGATCGTCGAAGCGGACGTTCGCTTTGATCCCAAACACTTGCCGGATGCCGATTCGTGGCGAATTCGCGATTATCCCCCCGCTCGAGTCTGCGTGATCCGACCAGCGGGTGAAAACAACGCCGAGAACTATCTCCGCATGTGGGAAGAATCTCAAGAGGCTTGAATAGGCAGACTTTGCTGATGGCGCAGACTTTGCCGACGCGATTCGGCAAGAGCTGCCGATTCCACGCAGTGCTATCAATCTGGCCTGGCGGCCAGCTTTGCCCGATTTCTCGTAATTTGCTGCGATTATTCTAGCGCAGGTAGCCTCGGGCACGGCATTGCCAACGATTGGCCCACGACTTGCATAGTAGGTGGGTCACGAAGGGTTGCGATCACGCCATGGACGGCGGAACCACTTCAGGGAAAGGAGTCCTCAATGTACGGAACTTACTTGTCAGCCTCAGGTGCCGATTCTTATAGCCGGTACTTGGAAGTCATTGCCAACAATGTTGCCAACGTCGACACCCCGGGCTTTCGTCGCGAACTACCCGTCATCAAGGCATTCCACTCCGAAGCGATTGAACAAGGCTTGGCCTCCCCTGGCGATGGCGGCATTCATGACTTGGGCGGTGGCGTGGGCATGTTTCAAACCGTTACGAGCTTCGAAATTGGCCAAGTCCAACGCACGGGCGTGGACTCGGACGTGATGCTGGCCGATCCCCGCGGTGATCACTTCTTTGTGGTTGACCAAGACGGGCAACAAATGCTGACCCGCGCCGGCAATTTTCTCTTCGACAAAGATGGGTACCTCGTCACGCAAAGCGGTCGGCAGGTAATGTCCTCGAGCGGCGGTCCGGTTCGCATCAATCCGGCCTTGCCATACGAGTTTGATTCGACCGGCAATGTGGTTCAGCCTGCCACCGGGACTCGAGCCGAACTGGCTGTTGTGCGTCCCACATCGCTCCACGACTTGCAACACATGGGCGAAAACATGTTTGCCCCCAACGGGCAACTGCAGTCCGTGCCGCCGGAAGAACGAAGGGTCCGTGCCGGCTTCCTGGAGACCTCGGCGGCTCGGCCCGTGCAAGAAATGGTCGACATGATCAAAGTCACCAAAGCCTATGAAGCCAACGTGCGAATGATTCAGCAACAAGACGGTATCACCGAGTCACTCTTGACGAGAGTGCTCCGCGGTTAGTCGACAACTCACGAACCTCCAACCTAAACCATTAATTTTATCCCGCTAAGGAAATCAACTCATGAGCGTGCAATCCTTGTACACCGCCGCCACGGGCATGGAAGCGATGGAACACAAACTGGATGTGATCGCCAACAACATCGCCAACATTGGCACGATTGGATTCAAAAAAGATCGAGCCAACTTTGAGGACCTCTTTTATCGGTACCAAGCTGTGCCCGGTTCCGAGCAAAACGAACCTTCCACCGGCGTCGGCATTCAAACGGGTGTGGGCACGCGAGTCAGCAGCGTGCAGACCAACTTTCGCCAAGGTTCGATGGAAGAAACCAATCGCTCGTTGGATGTCGCCATCGAAGGCGAAGGCTTCATTCAAGTTGCCGGTCCCAACGGAGAGTTGCAATACACTCGTTCAGGAAACTTGAGTCTCAATCGCGACGGAACGTTGGTATTGGGCTCCGCCAATGTCGGACGTCGGATCGAACCAACCGTTACTCTGCCGCCGAACGTCACATCGATTCAAATCACGAGCGATGGAGCCATTTCCGTTTTGCTCGAGGGGCAAACGGAATTCCAAACTGTCCAAACCTTGCAGTTGGCCCGCTTCCCTAACCCAGAAGGTCTCTTGAAGTTAGGTGACAACATTTACGGCGTGTCGGATGCCAGTGGCCAGCCGACGATCAACAACCCCGGTCAACCTGGTTTTGGTTTGATGCGTCAAGGTTATTTGGAAGCTTCCAACGTCGAGCCAGTGCGGGAACTAATCGACCTGATCCAAGCTCAGCGGAATATCGAGCTCAACTCGAAGATCGTCCAAGCCGGCGATGAAACGTTGTCGCTGATCTCTGGTCTGCGTCGTTAATCGAAATTCTCCAAATCATTTTTCCAGTAACAACATTCCACCGGCCTGACCCCCAACTCCGAGTTCTTCTGATGCGTGCAACTGAAACTTGTAGCCGATCGACGACGGCTCGCTGGCTGACCTCGGTACTTTGCTGCGTAGCGATGTTGGTCGGCGGAATCTTGACGGAACAGAAGAGCAGTGGACAAGAGATTCACTTGCGTCGTTCCGCGAACATTGCTGGATCGTTGGTTCGTTTGGGCGACATTGCGGACATTCAAGGAGGCCCTGCCGCAGATCAGGTGGCCTTGCAGCAATGGGTCCTGGCCCCTTACTCCGAGGAACACTCGATCTGGTCGGCGCGTGAGATTCGTGAAGAACTAACAGCGGCCGGTTGGAACTTGTTGTATTGGGAAGTCACCGGTGCCAATCAAGTCCAATTGATTGGGCCCGATTCCGCAGCGGAAGCTCGCGAGCGTCAACGCAAATTGGCGGCTGTTCATGGTCGAGTTCAACAAGCATCCAACGCCCGTACCCCCCCAACACCTGATCCGACCGCGTTTGCCACAACCCCTCCTTCGGCACAAAGAACCGGTGTGGTGCAAGCTCAATGGCAAGAAGAATTACTGGAGCAAGCCGATCCCTATCAAGCTTCTTCGCTCAACAAACTGCAACGTCCCAAGACGACCAGTACGGTGTGGGCGTTTCGTCAGGACATGAGCCGAGGACAAGTGGTCACCGAAGCCGACATCGAACAAACGACCATCGCGCGCTCGTTGCCTAGCCAAGCCGTCTTGGATGCAAACCAAATTATCGGCCAAGCGTTGCGTTCCACCGTTCAAGCGGGCCGGCCAATCCTGAGCAATCATCTGGAACCGGTCAAACATGTCCAACGCGGCAAGGAAGTCACCTTGGTCTCGCGAGCCGGTCCAATCGAAGTATCCACCAACGCGCGATCGTTGGCCGATGCCACCATGGGTCAGTCCGTGACGGTCGAGTCGCTGGACCGCAAGCGACAATTCCTCGGGCAGGTCGTTGGATTCAACATCGTGCAAGTAGTCGGTGGTCAAGAGGCACGCGACGGTGCCATCGTGGCGCAAGTCACGGCCACCAATCCCGAGCGTTCCGGCAATGCGTTACGGGTCGGTTCGGCAGCACCTCGCCGCAACAGCCTTCGGTAATCGACTCACGTACCTACCCCACAAGACGATGTATTTCAACCCATTCCCCTCCACCTATACTCGAGAAGTCGTGATGAATCTTCGCCCCATTCAGATCCTTTCAATCGTGGCCGTGATCGCCAGCATCGGCGCGTGGCCGATGGAATCTCGTGCTCAAAACAACAGCCTGTACCAGGCCAAAGACATGTCCGGGCGACAGGTCCCGTTACAGATGCATCAAAGCAGCTTGATCTACTCCGCCGCGCCCGAAGCTCGTTCGTTTCAAATGCAAGACATCATTTCGGTCCGCGTCGATGAATTGGCTCGCACTTCGAGTCAAGGTCGCAATGATCAACGCAAAAACGCATCGTTCAACGCTATCCTCAACAATTGGATTCGCTTGAATGGGTTGCGGAAAGCCGAGATCGATGAAATGGAGGATGGCAACCCTCAAGTTCGTGGCAGTGTGCAAGAGACCTACCGAGCCGAGAATCAAGTCGAGACCACCGAACGATTGACGTTGAATATTGCGTCGACGATCGTCGACATCCGTCCCAACGGGAACCTGGTGATTGAAGGCCATAAAGAAGTTCGCGTCAATGATCAAGTCTGGCGAGTCTCGCTGACGGGGACGTGTCGACAACAAGACATCGGTCGCGATAACACGATTACGAGCGACCGAGTGATTGACTTTCGCCTGGCCAAACACGAATCCGGAACAACCCGGGATGGCTATCGACGCGGTTGGTTCAAGACCGCCTACGATCGGTGGGCTCCGTTTTAAGTTCGCGACCAACCCTTGGACGATCAACGCCTGAACCCCATGACCACGAGTACCCTGAACATGAGTAGCCACTTCATCATTCGAATTGTCATGCTGGCCTTGGCCTTGGGGTGGCCAAGCGTGGTCTTCGCTCAAGGTCGGATCGGTGACGTCTGCACCATCAAGGGGCAAGAACGCAACCTGCTGCGGGGCGTTGGCGTGGTGGTTGGTTTGCAAGGCACCGGAGATCAAAATCCGGCGACAACCGGAGCCGGATTGGCGGAAGCACTCAGCAAGAGCGGTTGGGAAATCCCGCGCAGCGCGTCCGGACAACCGCTGACCGAGATCTTCCAAAACGATAAGAATGCGACTTTGGTCATGGTAACCGCGGAGGTCCCGGCAGCCGGTGCTCGGCAAGGTTCCTTGATTCGCTGCCGTGTCAGCGCATGGAACGGCACCACGAGTTTGGATGGCGGAACCCTGTTGGACACGGCGCTGACCGGCGGTCCTGCAATCCCTTCCACACGCGACAGTAGCCGAGCAGCCAGCCTGCCTGTACTAGCGATCGCAGCCGGTCAGATCCGCTTGGAAGGGACCCAAATGACCAACGGCGTCATTGACGATGGTTGTCAGTTGACCGTCGACTTTCGCAACGATTTTTTTGAAGAGGAAGAGGAGATCGTAGGCTCCGACGACCTGTTCGGCGGAACACCGGGAACGCGACGCAAAGTCCGCTATTTGAATCTGGTCTTGAAGCAGCCACACGCCGAATTCTCGATCGCCGACCGGATCGCTCAACAGATCAATGATGAACTGCTGCGTCAAACACTCGGTGGTATTGGCGACAAAGATATTGTTTTGGCTCGTGCCACCGATTCGGTCAACATTCGCGTTCGCTTTCCCAATCGCGAGTACAACGACGATCCGGTTAACTTTGCTCGATTCGTTTTGGAAGACATTCCCGTTGTGCTCAACACAAAGCATACCAAGATCGTCATGAATCGGCGGACCGGCGTCATTACGGTGGGCGAAGATGTGTACTTCTCGCCAGTGGCCATTACGAGCGGTGATTTCAAAGTCGATATTGCGCCTTTCCGCGAGTTGTCGCTGGAAGACAATCAAGGCATGGGAGGCATGATGAAGCTCAAACGATTGACTCAGGCCTTGAATGATCTGCAAGCCCCGCCGGCCACCGTCATCGACATTATCAAGCATCTAGAGACCGGCGGTCATCTCTACGGTCAAGTGATTGAACAGTAACTGGAAAGCGTGCCAACATGCCCAAAATCAATGACCTGAACACCACCTCATGGATTCCGACACGAGCCACCGCGCTGCCCGTGCAGTACTTGGCCGAACTGAATCAACTTTCGACCAACTCCGCGGCTGGGGCAGCGGCGCATCGACACGCCGACCCAACGTTTCTCAATCAGTTGCGGATGCCAAACGCCACCGCGGAGTCGACAAAAAGCCAAGCGGCTTCCGCTGGTACTATCTCGCCACAGAATGAACGGACGAGTGAAAAAGCATCACAGGGTATGCAGTTGTTGGACAGTTTGCGTGGCCAATCCGCCACGGCCCTCAAGCTTGAACAACGCCCCACGGCCTTTGAATACGACCCGAAAGAAGTGGCTTCGGGACAACTTGAGTCCGAGCCCGAGTCCGCCGAACAAGCGATGCAGCAATTCGTCGGCGAAACTTTTTACGGAATGTTGATGAAACAAATGCGGAATACAGTGGTTCAGTCCGATTTATTTGGAAATAGCAGTGCCAAGCGAATGTTCGAAAGCCAGTTGGATCAGACGTTGGTCCAAGAGTTGGCAACCAACCACAGTGAATTCCTAAGTCGACCGATTCGCATTTGAACGAACCGACGGGTGTCTCGCGGAGTTCCCCCGCAGTGCCTGTCCCTCGCAACCTGCCCTCCCGCACTTTTTCCGAGCCTTCCCTGCTAAGAAAGATTTTTGCATGATTCACGAGCCACACGCCGCGCAGCGACTGGCCCATGACGATTGGGAAAAGGCATTAACACTTCTGCTGGATGATCTCTTGCAAACGCAACACGAGATGTTGCAAATCTTGGAACAAAAACGCGTCGCCATGGTGACTCGCAATCTGGCGTCTATCCGCGAACTCCAACCTCGCGAAGAGGAATTATGCCGGCAGCTCACCGCGTGTCAGGAGCGTCGCAACGAGTTGCTAGCAATGGCCCGATCGGCAAATCTGCCCGACGGAAACTTGGAGCAGCTCAGTCGCTCGCTGCCCTTGCAAGAAGAAGCCGGGGTTCGCTCAAGACTATCCAATGCCTCTCACCGCGCCATGTTGCTTAAACATCAAAGTTTGACTAATTGGATTATTGCGCAAAGGAACCTGTTACATATTTCCCAATTGTTAGAAAACATCACATCCGGAGGGCAAACCGCGCCGACTTACGGAAAGAACACGCGCGTGGCGGGTGGTTTCCTATTGGATCAAGAAGCCTAGGCTTTATCAGGCCCAGATCAGACCCCGTTCGAAAGCCACGGCCGCGCTCTTCTGGTTGGGAGGGTTTCGATGAGTCTCTTCGGTGCAATCAATAGTTCGATTTCCGGACTGAACGTGGCGACGCTGGGGTTACAGGTCGTCTCGAACAACGTCGCCAACGCCAACACACCGGGCTTCTCCACGCAAACGTTGGATCAGGTCACGGCGATGAGCGTGAAGCGTGGCAATTTCATCGTGGGAACGGGTGTCAAGGTCGCGGGTATCTCGCAAAGCGGCAGTCGCATGTTGGAGAATCAACTGCGGGAGTCGATTGGCGACGCCGATAGCACACAAGTCCAAAGTAGTCTCTACCAGCAGCTCGAAGCAATCGTGGGCGAACTGGGCGACAACGACATCTCAACCTACCTGAGTCGATTTTTTAACTCGTTGCAAGAAGTTTCGCAAAAGCCCGAATCTCAAGCCGTGCGCGGTTTTGCGATTCAACAAGGCAAGGCGCTGGCCGAAAAACTAAACTTCACGCATACTCGGGCTGTCGATCTGCATGATCAAGTCAACTCTCAAATCGAAGGCAGCGTCGACCGGGTCAATGAATTGCTGCAAGAGATTGCGATCCTCAACAATCGAGTCGTTGCGGCCAACGGCGGGAGTGGTGGCATTGGCGTTGCGAACAATCTCATTGATTCTCGGCGAACCGCGTTGCGAGAATTGGGCAGTCTGATCGATATACGCGTGGTTGATACGGAAGACGGTGCGATCAACATCAGCACCAGCGCCGGCAGCACTCTTTTGCTCAATGGCAACGCGACGAAACTGCGAGTCTCGTACTCGGACGCGGAGTCTGGGTACCAACGCGCCACCGTCGAGTTTGACGATGGCGACTCGCCCGTGGCGATCAATGGTGGACGCATTGCCGGGCTGCAGATTGCTCGAGAATACATCGCTGACGAATTCTTGTCGCAGATGGACAAGTTTGCATCCAATCTGGTTTTCGAGTTCAATAAACTTCATTCCAGCGGCCAAGGCTTATCCGCCCTGACGCAGGCGAGCGCGGAACATCGGGCAACCGATTCCAGTGCTCCTTTGGACCAAGCGGGTCTGCCGTTCACGCCGACCAACGGAAGTCTCAAAGTTCACGTTCGCGACAAGACAACTGGTCAAGTGAAGTCACATGATGTGTTGATCCAATTGGGTGTCAGTCAAAACACGAGCTTGGATAGTCTCACTGCGGAATTGGATGGCATCGCTGGTATCAAGGCGTCGATCGATCATCAGGGGCGACTACAAATCAACAGTGATGACGCGAACGCGGAATTCTACTTCTCAGATGACACAAGCGGCGCTTTGGCTGCTTTGGGGATCAACAGCTTTTTCACCGGGACGCGGTCGGGAAACTTGGGTGTTTCGGAGACCATTCAGCAAAATCCTGGGAGGTTGTCGACGTCAACGGGCGGCATTGGGAAAGACACCCAGGCGATTTTGGGTTTGGCGGGTCTTGAAAAACGGACGTTGCCACAGCTCAACAACCAGTCGCTCCGCAGCCACTACGAGATGACGGTGGGCGACATCGCTCAGCATTCCAGTACCTCAAAGAACCTAGCGGAAGCGTTCACCCAGTATGCGGCCACTTTGGAAGCGGAGTCCTTGAGCCAAACCGGCGTCAACTTGGATGAAGAAGCCGCCAAGATGTTGCAGTATCAACGCGCCTATCAAGCCTCGGCGCGCGTGATCCAAACGGCCAACGAGATCTTTGACGTGATGATGCAGTTGTAAACATTATGTCGATTTTTTTCCCGATATACGATCGTGGCAGCGACTCCCTCAACCAAGCGAGATTGACGGCTTCGTTGCAGGCCAATCAAACTCGCTTGCATGAACTACAACA
>JAEUIP010000160.1 GCA_016795075.1 Planctomycetaceae bacterium
CAATACCGAATAACTCTCCACCCAATCGAGCGCCTGCGCAACCGGCTTGCTCACTTTGGTCATCCGTGGCAAGCTCGTCAAAATCGTCAACACCAGAAAAACCCAAAACGTCGCCGGATGCTTCAGGACCGGATTTCGCGCGACCATCGTGTAGTCCGCCAAAAAAGCGCCACCCCACTGAGTATTCTCCAGCTGCGACAAGCCGCTCAATACGGTGATCCCAAAAAATGGCGACATCGCCAAGGGACTCAGCGGCCCAAAATCCGACAATAAATTCACGGCCGGATCGGACCACAAAGAGGATGTGGTCAGGTCGGATGGTGTTGCAGTTATCGCAACAACGGGAATCTCGCGATTAACTTCGGCCGTCCCCCGAAGGTTCGGCAAGCTCGCCGCGTTCACACCAATCCAGATCAACACCAGCCAATTCATGAGTTCTCTTCACTTCGTAACATGTTCTTTCGATCGGTTTCACTCAATGCCAACAACGCAGGAAGCAGGATTACGTTGCCGAACAATCCTCCCAACATCGCGGCACTCACCAATCCCCCAAAGTAGATGGTCGGCACAAACTGACTGGTCGTCAAGCTGATGAAACCCACCACCAACGCGATCGTCGAATAGGTCAATGCCGTACCAATTCGTTCCTGAGCCCATTCGACCCCCAGTGATTCGTCGGAACTAATGTTTTCTTGCCCCTGATGGACCACCGCCCACAAATAATGCAGCGAACTGTCCACGCTCAATCCGATACTGACGGCCGCAATCATCGCCACGCCCATATTGATGGACATTCCAAGCCACGACATGCCACCCAATAAGACGAAGATCGGTAACACGTTGGGGATCATGCCGATAACCACCAGTCGCACGTTTCGCAGGGCCACGTACATCAAGCCCGCAATACTGCCAACCGCCACCAAGGTCGTGGTCAAATGGTCGTCCAGCAACGAATCCACGATTTTCGACAACAATACAAACAATCCAGAAATCCGATAAGGAGGATCCGATTCGCCAAACGTCTCGGCCGTGATGGTTCGAATTTCGGCAATCAAAGCTCGTTTCTCTTCGGCCGACTGTTGCTGTTTGGTGCGCGCGAAAATCCGCAAATGCCCCCGATCCTGCTCGCTGTCCCAGCGGTACCAATAATCGGTGAACTGCGGCAACACTTGACGCATCGTTCCCACCAACGTGTCGGGCGGCAAAAATCGCAACGCCACAAAATTCCGGGTCGTTTGCCAAACGTCGACCAACGAAATGACTTTCGCTAGCGCCGGTGCGCTATCACCATTTGCTGCGGGATTGGACGCGGCCCGGTGAATGCCTCGCAAGCGATCTTGATACGCCGAGACCTTGGCCATGAACTCGCGATCCAACGTTTTTGGCGTTGGCACGGAGATCTCGATCAAGCCCGCTCCGCCAAACTGACCTTCGGCAAAATGATATCCCTCTAGAATCGGCGTGCCCGCTCGAAAATTCTTGGTAAAGTCGGTTTCCACGCGCGCGAAGTAAAAACCACTGGAAAGCAGCACACTGACAACAAACGTCCAGCCGCAAACCTGTCCAGGTCTTTGCCGAACCCGCTTGAGAATCTGAACCAAACTAACTTCCACAAACGACTGACCCAAACCCAAAGAAACCTGCTGCGACCGCGTGCCACACACCGCTAACCCAGGTACCAGCAAACATACCGCCACCAACGTGACGAGACTCGCCAGTCCCATCATCAGTCCGAACTCTTGAACCGCGCTGACTCGAGCAATCGCTAACGACCCAAAGCCGGCGGCGTCCGTCAGGCAGGCCCAAAAAATGGGCGGCATCAACCGCTGCAACGTGGTTTGCATCGCCAACGCCGGAGCGTCACCCGCTAAACGACGCCCCCGATACCCAACGACCAAATGCACCGTGGTCGCCACGCCAATCACCGCAATGATTGATCCCAACAAGGAACTAATCATCGACTGTTGAAACTTCATCAGTTCCAATAACCATATCGTGACGACGTTGCTCCAAAACACCACCACCGCCGCGACGAACATCCAGCGAACCGTTCGAAGCACGAATAAGATGACGAGACCCAATAGAACCATCGAGCCGTATTGCAACCACAGCCCATCGCGCCGCAAGTATTCCAGCGCATCTTCCACCATCACGGGCTCACCGACCACATGAGCCTCCGGCAAGTCCGCTACCAACTCTCTCAACTGTTGGATCGTCTCTCTCGTTTGATTGGGTGATCCCCCAGGCGAGTTCGAACGAATCAAACAAACCAACACCACCAAATCATTCCGTCGGTGATGCGTCCAGCCGTCAAAGGTTGTCGTGAACTGACGAGCCAACTCGTTGTTCGGGTCCAACAATGCCCACTCCGAAGTCGACCCCGGATAGACGATCGCGGAAATCAACCGCAAAGCACCTTCGAGCCGATCCAAGCTCAGAACTTCTTCGACATAAGGTAGTTGTTCGGCTTGCCGCGACAATTCCGACAAGCGGCGGAGGCCTCGGCCGTCTGCGGAAAATAAATCCGGATCGCGATAAATCACCAGAATGGTTTCGCGCTCGCCAAATATACTCTTGATCGCGCGAAAGTCGGCCACCGAGGCGTCCTGGGATCCGAACATTTGGTCGACCGAGCGTCCCGATGCACGACTCCGCGAAGCGTCACTTCCCGCAGCCCGATTCTCCGCATCGTGTTTTTCGACTCGGAGCGCCAAGCGACTTGACAATACCAGCGTCGGCCAGAACCAAGCCAGGAGAAGCAGGACCACGCCAAGGCTTAGTCCGAACCACCGCCCGGCAACCAAAATCCACGCCAATTGCGCTGACAACGACCGTTCCCCGAGCGTTGGTCGCTGGTGCGTTGCCTTTAGTGTCGACGAACGATCGTCTATGCCCACTGCCGTTCCGCTCGTTGTCGCAGCGAATTTGCTTCATCATCGTTGACAAAGCGAAATGTCTGTGGGTTGATTTCAAGCTTCCGCTGCAGAATCCAGGCTAATGCCGCTGCGTGACATGTCAAATGCGAATTACGCATGACGGCCGGATTCGCGGCCGTTGGCTTACGCGTCTTGATCGCAGCGAAGAAATCCATTGCGTGCTCCGTCACATCCAAACCTTTCACGCGCGCCGCTGCAGGACTAAGCAGGCCTTGCAGAGCGTCGTTCGAAGCCACCGTTTCCCCACTATCGCCGGTTTCAAGCGAGCCTTCACTACCCACCAAACGAATCGGGCAAGTGCCCAACCGCGAGATCCACTTCGGCCCGCGATCGCCAAACGGATCTGCAATAAAATCAAAAATCAATTTCACGCCATTCTCATAGGTGCAAACAATGGCGTCTTTGGTTGGCTCGTAAGTTTTGGGCATGGTGCCATCCGACTGATTGGCCCATTGGCACAAATCGCCGGTGTGCGCCCCCCAATCCAAAAGCCGAGCCCCCGAATCAAAATCATAGTAACCACGCCACCCGCCCTGCACGTATTGTTCGTTATAGGGTCGCCACGGCGCTGGCCCCAACCACAGATTCCAATCCACTTCATTGACCGGCGGCGTCGGTTGCCCCGGCAGCCAGTTATTCTCTAATGTCGGAATATAGATCGAAGCGTACAACGATTCCAAGCGCCCGAGTCTTCCCTCTTGGGCCATTCGAACAGCCTGTTGAAAATTAGGGACGCTACGTCGCTGCGTGCCCGCTTGAAAGACCCGGCCCGTCCGTTCAAAGACCTGAGCGATTTCCTCGCACAATTGCATCGTGATACCACAGGGCTTCTCGCAATAGACATCTTTGCCAGCTTCTGCCGCCAAAATCGCCGCCCGCGCATGCCAGCGGTCCCCGGTCCCAATCAGAACCGCGTCAACTTCGGAGCGGTCCAACAACGAGCGAAAATCTCGGACGAATTCACAACGTCCTTGGCCGGGATGGTTATTCAATAAAGTGCGAGCCGCATCGCGCCGTTTCGCCTGCACATCCGCAACCGCCACACAGCGAACTTCCGGTAACGGCAACATGGCTTGCAAGTCGTATGTCGCGCGCGGTCCAATTCCAATGACGCCCAAGTGAATCTGTTCACTGGGAGGCACCGCGGCAGAAGGGCCTCGCCCCAGGTTTCCCAACACGTGCCGGGGGACAATCATCGGCGCACCCAAAGCGACCCCCGCCGTTTTCAAGAAGCTCCGCCGGTCGCCGATACTTGATTGATCTTGCATGCTCATGGGTCAACCTCTGGCCAAGCGTGAAATTGAAGAAAAATGTTGGGTGTGTGTAAGATTGCGTTTAACCGCGAGGCAGAAAAATTCAAGGCAGCGCCCCACTTTGCCCAATGGCTGACGCCTATCGCCCAGCATTGCGGCGCCGAGCGAGTTGGCAGCGAGAACAATCTTTCTTTGAACGCGATCGCGGTTAAACACCAAACCTTGACGACCCATGAACTATTCAGGCTTGAAGATATCGTGGCAAGCTTTGCAGTTCATCGACTTGGCCAACGCTTCACCAGCCCCTTCGCGACCGACGACAACCTTGGCAGCGTCCATCATGACCGTGCCCGCCATCATCTTCCATTGCGTTGCATCACCCTTCGGCGGATCGTGCGAAACCATATCGATCATCATGTCTAGGAACTCGAGCTTTTCCTTGTCGTCCGCTTTACCGGAGGCGACCTTCTTGGCCAATCCGCCCTTCATGGCCTTCTCCATGATTTCGCCCAATGGCTTCGGCTCATCAGCCGTCCGAGTTTCCGTCCAACCGGCAAAGGTGGCGCTGGTCAAACCTAAAGCCACAAACACTAGCCCAAACGCATAGATTCTAGACACAAGCATTTTCCTGTTCTGAGAGCCATCCGCACATCCGCGGTATCTGAATGCGGGCACCTATGAACCTGACGATCCATTCCGAGGTCGCCACTACCGTTCAGACTTTCGCAAAGTCTAAATCAATGACACGTCACATTCAAGCAACGAAGTCACATTTCCGTTCGATCGTTGCCGCACTGCCATCCCGCAACCAACCGTCCAATTGTGCCGGATCTTTCAGTTGTTGGCCGCGCCAAGTCGGAACGGCCAAGTATTGGCAAGAAACGTCCGCTAGCGAGGTCATATCGCCCCACAGTTTTTCGAATTGGCACACCGGAAACACGTCTTCTTGCCCATTGCCCCACCGTTTCTTCACATCTTTTAACGTGATATAAGTCGGCAAACGCCGCGCAAACTGACGCACGGCTTTCAAGACTCGTTCGGCATCACCCACGGTGCTACGACTCAGCCCAAACCGTTCTAGCAATTGATCGATGTCGATCCACGTTGTCATCGAGTTATAAAACGTGAGGTTGAATTCGTCGCGTTCGTTAGGCATCGCCAGTCCTTCGACCAAACGGACACGATCGTTGACCCGGGCCAACCCGCCGCCACGATCCTCCATGCGGCGAGTGATTACTTCGATCGACAAACATGCACGACTTTGAATGTGCATGCCCAACAAGCCAGGCTCCACCGCCGCTCCCAAGGTATCGACATTGTGCAGCAGCAAGTACTTCAACTGCGGTTGATTTTGCAATAGCTCGTTAAGCAAGCCATTGCGAAGCAAGTTCGGTACTTCGAACCAATGCCCCACGGGATGCAGGCATTGCATCGGCAAGTTGTCAGTATAATCCGCGGCTTCGCCCGCCGACTGTGCCCAATTCATCAGTGCCGAACGCAGACTCTGCCGAACTTTTTGTTGTTGCTGGTCCAGAACCTGCTGCGGCATCTCTTCCCAAGCAAATCGCAAATCGCGAGTTGTCGGGATCATCCTTAGACCAACGCTTTTGCCCGGCGAAACAAAAACACCCTCGACGTTGTTCTGTTGTTGCCAACGTTCCACAGCTGCTTGGATCGGCTGCTCGGTCATGTAGCCGGTCGTCACAATGTGCAACGGACGCCGACCGTGAAGGCGGCCCGTTTGTTGGCTCTTGGCCAAGTGAATCTCCAGAAACGAACGATGTTGGCCGGCCATCCGCACAAACGGATGCAACGCCTTGACCACCCCGGCCCCTTGCGTCCAGCGACTGCCAACGCCGGCCGCCAATGTCACGACTCCAACTTCGCCACGCTCGATGGCCGCCCGCCCCAGTTCCATGATCGATTTGGGCAACGGCTCGCGACAGTCCACCACATCGCCTGCCTGAACATCTTCGATCGTCGTGGTCGAAGGCAAGAGATTCTGGGCCAATCCCAAACGACCAGCCAACAAATCTTCACGCAATTGTTGATGCGCCACGGGATCAAAACCGTTGACTTCCAGCAACTCGGTCAACGATTGTCGCGAAACCGAGCCGTCGGTCTTGCCCGGCAGAATGCGGGCGATCAATTTACTGGCCAGGTCTTTTTCCGAGTCCCGACATAGTTGCCCGACCCGCTCCAACTCGGCCCGCGTCTCGTTGGAAAGACTCTGAATATCTTGCCGCAACCAACCCGGAACCAATAAGGGATAATAACCAACCGGATAAGAACCACCCGACAACATCTGAGCCTGTGTTCCTTGATCATTGATTTCAAAGTCATAAACCACCGGATCCATCGCAAACGGCAACGCGTGTTCGAGCTCGCGTTTTGTGGCTTTCATGAGTTCCCAAAGCCACTGCCGAGCTTCCACCTTGCGGGCTGGATTGAAAATGAACCCCATTCCGCCGCCGGCCATCCCACCCAACATCCAAAAGCCCCAAAAATCTGGGCCGTAGTTCTCGCGACAACGAGCGATCAAGCGTTCCGTGTAGGCATTGGTACACCACGGAATAATCGCTTGCAGAGGCCCACTGAAGTTTTGGTCGGTGGCGGCCCCAATCGCGCGAATGTCCCCGTGCGAAAGGTGCTGCACAATTTGCTCCAGAATCTGAATCGCCGCGCCGCGAGCCTGCCATTCGCGATCACTACGCAACAGATATTTTTCCGTGACCATCTCCAAGATCGGCCCAACGTTTTGGGCCATTCCGCCATGGACCAAAATCAAACTATCTTGCAAGCGCTGTCGAGTCTCCGCAGCGACTTCGGTCTGACTGAACACATGATGTTGCGGCAACAAGCGACCGCGACTGATTCCAAATTCCGGATCTCCCGCAGCCGCCGCGCAACCTTCGATCAACTTGATTCCTGGCCATACGCCTCCGCTGTCTTGCCAACCGCCACCCGACCCGCCCAGCCATTCGCCTAAGATCGCCCGCGCCGCCACGATTCTTCGATCGGCCTCTGTGAGTGAACCCGTAAGCGCGGAGACTTGATTCGTCGCCCGCATGCAAAGCGCAATGAGTCCGCCTAACAAGTTCGTGGACACCGCCAAACGAGATCCCTTCGGAATGTCGTTGACTCGGCTGACTATCTCCAACCCCAGCCCCGTCCCCACCAAAGGCCGCAACACAGAAGCAATGTCGGCTTGATGCCCTTCCAGTCCCGCCGGCACCAAACCCGAAGCGATCACGGCCGCTTTGAGCAGCCCGACATAATCAGCCGCAAAGTCGAACACTTGACTCAATTGCGTGATTTCCACCACGGCATTCAAGTCAATACTGACCAAACGTAACACGGGTCGATCGATAACTCTCAAACAACAATCCAACGGCGGCTCAGGACTCTGATGCCGACCCTGCACCGCAAGATTGATCGAGGCGTTGATCACCCGGGCTCCCTGCGGATAATCCATGCCTAAGAAAAAAATATCGCTCCAAGCGCTGTGTGAAAAATCCATTCGCACGGAAGTGCGCTCGCGCAAAATCGGATAACCAGTCTCGGCATTCCTTTCCAAGAGTTCACTACGGATCTTTAACGGAACTTCGTCGGGATTGCCCGTCCGAAACATCCAACGGTTTCCCGCTACCGTCTTCACACTTTTGCGAACCTGATCCGCCAACGTTTGAAAAGCCAGCCGATGATAAGCCGCCGCCAAAGCGCTGGATACCGCCCAACTGGGCCCTGATCGCTCCTGTTCGACCAAGAAGACATCGATCGCTTCATTAAACCGACGTTGCAAGAAATGTTGATGTCCCTCGAAGCCAATCTTGCCAACTTCCGACTCAGGCACCAAGTTCGGCAAATGAAACCGATGAATCGCATACAAGAAGAACAACGCCCGGACTCGTTCGTACAAATTTTCGTGGTTGCGACGAAATCGATCCAACGCTCGGGTCTGTTCCAACAGTACCTGCCGAGACATTTTGCCGACTTGCGATTCGATCGACAAATCGCGGACTGCAGGATCGGACGAGACAATCAAATCGATCAACGATCTCATGACCATTACCGTAGGGTTGACGGGCGAAACGCAAACACCAAGGAACAACTATCCGAGCTGACTACTTGGGACGAGCCAACAGTTCAATCAACTCGACCAAGATCCGATCGCGGTCCGGGCCCGACAAAGCCAAGGCCATCTGGGCGATCAACAGCCCGTAGGTCTCGCCGATATTAAACCGTTGCCCTTGGATTTGAAAAGCCAAATACTTCTCACGTTGAATCAACTTTCGCAACGAATCCGACAAGTTGAGGCTCGCCGATGCGTCGGTCCGAGTTTTGGCGACCGTGGATTTTGCCTCGGCCAACAAATCCATGATCGTCGGCGTTAAGACGTGCATGCCAAAGAAGCACAGGTAGTACCCACTGCGTTGCCCTGCAACGATCAGGGACTGTTCCGCCTGGGTCGGCGTCGGCTTTTCCATGATCGCCGTGATTTCGTATAGCTTTTCCGCATGAGCCACCGGGGTACCGCCGATCGCCCCAAAGAACCGCAATTTGCTTTCATGCGTCGGTTGAATCGCCGAGACGCTACATTGCTCTTGCTGGGCCACGGCGACCAACTGCGCCGCGCAGCTCCATTGACTGTGATCGCTCACGTACAGGTGATCTCCCACGAGATGCAGAAACATCTCCCGACCCACAAACGCTTGAGCACGCAGGATCGCGTCGCCATACCCCTGAGGATCGTGCTGGATAAAGAAAGTCAACCGCGAGGCAAAACTGCCTGCGGCCGCAAGGTATCGATCTTGCTCACCCGGTGCGACGACAATGGCAATGTCCTCGATACCCGCCGAAACGACCTCGGCCAGTACCAATTCGAGGGCCGACCGAGCCCGACCCGAACGATCCACCACGGTTTGCAAGGGCAAGTGGGTCTGATCTTTTCCCGCGGCGGTAATCACGGCTTTACTGATAGTCATACGAGTCCTACTTGGTTACACTCAGAAGCGAACAGGCGATTCATTCCGCAATGCACCGTTTGAACCTGCCTGCCCAGCGTATCATAACTTGCCCGTGAGATTTTGAAATGTCCGTTCATAACCTTCGCGATAAAACCAACCCTTTGGGCCGCCTTCGACGAACCATTCGACGTTTGTTAAAGCTCGTTGCCCTGCTCGTGGTGACCGGAGTGTTTTCGGACACGTGCCCAGCCGAGCCGCGACTCGCGCCATTTCAAGATGAGCTGCAAAATGATGAACAACGTCGCCGGATCTCTGCACGGCAAGCCCGAGCCGAACGAATGGCCATCCTGCGTGGCGAATATGGCCGTTTTCGCGCCAACAACGACCTCTTGTATTATCACTTGGACATTCGCATCGACCCCAACGCCAAGACGATCGTGGGAAAGACCCAGATTCGTTTCAAAATGCTGGCTGATGACCAGCGAATTCAACTGGATCTTTACGCCAACCTAAACGTCGACCGCATCGTTTGGCGCGACCAGGAACTCAAGTTCGAGCGCGAATTCAATACCGTGTTCGTCGATTTCCCGGAAGCCTTGCGTGCCGGCGAAACCCACGAGATCGATTTCTACTACTCGGGATCACCGGAAACGACGGGGCGGTTTGGCGGTTTCACCTTTGGCGAAGACCCGCAAGGACGGCCCTGGATCTATACCGCATGTCAGGGCGAAGGCGCGAGCATTTGGTGGCCGAACAAAGACCAACTGCGCGACGAAGTGGAATCCATGGACATCAGCATCGCCATCCCCAACGGGCTAAAGAATATCTCGAACGGTCGCTTTCAAGGCAGCGACGATCTGGGCGATGGTTTTACTCGTTGGCGATACCATGTCAGTTACCCTATCAACAACTATTGCGTATCGGTCAACATTGCCAACTACGAACAATTTGGCGAAAAACTCGGCGACTTGACCTTGGATTACTTTGTGTTGCCCGAGGACTTGGAAGCTGCCAAAATCCAGTTCACTCAGGTTCGTCCCATGATGGAAGCGTTTGTTCATTACTTCGGCGAGTTTCCCTTTGCACGAGATGGCTACAAGCTCATCCAAGTACCATACACGGGCATGGAGCACCAATCGGCCGTCACGTACGGCAACGGATTTCAAAATGGCTACGGTGGCCGCGACTGGACTGGCGTTGGCGTCAGCCTGAAGTTCGACTTCATTATCATTCACGAAACCGGTCACGAGTGGTTCGGGAACGCGGTCTCGTGCGCCGACATCGCCGACATGTGGATTCAAGAAGGTTGGACAACGTATCTCGAATGCATGTACGTGGAGCATGTCTTCGGCTACGAAGATGCGCTTAAGTATACCAATGGATACCGATCAAAAATCGCGAATCGGCAGCCAATCATCACGCAGCGAGGTGTTCATCGCGAACCTAGCCAAGACATGTACTTCAAAGGCGCGTTGTTCTTACACACCTTGCGCGGCGTGCGGAACGATGACGCCGCGTGGTGGGCCCTGGTGCGTGAAATCTACGACACCTACAAATACCGCAACATCATGTCGGAAGACCTCGTCGAGTTGTTTTCTAAACGTTACGGTCGCGACATGCAGCCGATCTTCGATCAATATCTCCGGCACGCGAAATTGCCAATCTTGCAACTGGCTTGGGGGCAAGATCAACAACTGCGATATCGCTGGCAAGCGGACGTCCCCGGCTTCAACATGCCGATTCGTGTGGGGCAGCCTGGAAAATGGCAAGTGATTGAGCCCACGCTCGAATGGCAGACGCTGAACTGGGAACAATCACAAACCGACTTTGCCGTGGCGACCGACTTGTATTACATCGAAGTCGATTGGCAAGATGCGAGCGCGGCGGGAAACTGAAGCTGTGCAAACAGCGATTCTGCGTCGCAAGCCGCTCCAAACAAATATCCTTGCACGTGATCGCAACTCAAGGTGCGTAGACAGTCGCAGATTTCGGGTGACTCGACGCCTTCCGCCACCACACGAAGTTTCGCCGTATGCGCGATCCGGATCATCGAATCTACAACAGCAAGGGCAAACTCACTATCGAGGATCTCTTGGACAAATGATTCGTCGATTTTCACGATATCGACGGTCAGTTTCTGCAAGTACGCGATCGATGATCGGCCCGTTCCCAGATCATCAATCGTCACCGAGAATCCCATTTGCTTGAGGTCGCGAATCTTCTTGCCGGACAGCTTGAGATCGTGCAGTACAGCCTCCTCTGTGAGCTCGACTTCGACCAAGCCCGGGTTGATGCCTTGGAAGAAGAAGGCGGATGCGAGATCCTCTTGCAGATCTCCGAAACGAAAGTGACTGGCACTGATGTTGATACTGATCGGAACCATGCGATGTCCCAGAGCTTCCCAACACTTGATATCTCTGGCCACGGCGCGAATCACGACTTGTGACAAGGGAACAATCAGACCGCACTTCTCGGCTTCCGCCACAAACTCCTCTGGGCGGGAATAGATCTCGCCGTTGCGGAACCAGCGAACCAAAGCTTCGGCCCCACAGCATTCTCCGGTTGCGAGGTCAAACTTGGGTTGGTAATGGACGGTGAATTCCTGATTTTCGATCGCCTCACGAATATCGCCGCGAAGTTGAAACAAACGCCGATGTTCTTGATCCAAATCCACGCTGTAGAACGAATAGCAGCGTCGGCCATTTCGCTTCGATTGATACATCGCGGCATCTGCTTGATTCAGCAACTGTTCCGCGGTCTGGCCTTGTTGGTGGCGAATGGCAATTCCAATCGAGGCGCCCACAAACGCCTTTTCATGCATAACAATAAATGGCTCTTGAAACGCCGCCAGAATTCGTTCGGCCAACTTAGGCAGTTGGTTGAGTCGCTCGACATGATCCGCAATCACGACGAACTCGTCGCCTGCCAACCGAAAGAGACGCTCGCGGGGTTCGACCAGGACCTGACCCAACCGCTGACCAACTTGGATCAGAACCTCATCACCGGCCTGATGTCCTAATGAGTCGTTCACGAACTTGAATCCGTCCAAGTCGAAGAACAGCAGCGACAACATGGGCCCTGATGGTCGATGCGTGTTGACCGCTCGCTGCAACTCCTCCATGAAACAAAGGCGATTCGGCAAACCGGTCAAGATGTCCAGATGCGTTGTTTCGCGATTGGATGGCAAATTCCCAGACAACGGCCCAGCCGGAGATTTCCCCGGATCCTGGCACGATTGTTCGACGCTGGGAGTCATGGCTTCAATCATGATGGTAATCGCGGAGTCCGTCAAATACGGCGTCCGAACGGACAGCCGACCCAGTACCTACGTCAAAACTAAGAACAATCCAGCCGGGATTGCCAAAGAAAACAGGAAACAATGGGGATTCCTCGTTAGAATTCATCCGTTTGTAACAATCGTTAATAATGACGACCCGAATGGTGGTCACTTCTTTGAACGAATGATGCACCTAAAGGAATGACGGTTTGACGAGTGACGAAGTATAGGATGCACCGCGCGAGATAGGGATGACGCAGAGAAGACCTCGCACCAGCGAAATGACGGTTTGATGAAAGACGCTTCT
>JAEUIP010000161.1 GCA_016795075.1 Planctomycetaceae bacterium
GCGTCGTTTGGTCGGATACCCGAGCTAACGACGCTCTGCTCACGCGGTTAACCCTTCCGCCAAAATTCGACCGCACCTAACGTCGCTCTGCGCGTCAACCGCAAGCAAAACGGTACCCTCGAACCCTATAGAGAACTCGCGGGAACTGGGTTTGCCATCCCCTCGCGGACAACACGCGGAGCGACGCGTCGTTTGGTTTTGAAAACGCTTCGCCGAATCGGTTAACCGCACGAGCAAAGCATTGTGTGGGCGGGAATCCGCCCACACAATGCGTCGCTCTGCGCGTCAACCGCAAGCAAAACGACACCCTCGAAGCCTATAGAAAACTCACGGGAACTGGGTTTGTCATCCCATTGCGGACAACACGCGGAGCGACGCGTCGTTTGGTCGGATACCCGACCTAACGACGCTCTGCTCACGCGGTTAACCCTTCCGCCAAAATTCGACCGCACCTAACGTCGCTCTGCGCGTCAACCGCAAGCAAAACGGTACCCTCGAACCCTATAGAGAACTCGCGGGAACTGGGTTTGCCATCCCCTCGCGGACAACACGCGGAGCGACGCGTCGTTTGGTTTTGAAAACGCTTCGCCGAATCGGTTAACCGCACGAGCAAAGCATTGTGTGGGCGGGAATCCGCCCACACAATGCGTCGCTCTGCGCGTCAACCGCAAGCAAAACGGTACCCTCGAACCCATAAAAACTCACGGGAACTGGGTTTGTCATCTGCTTGCGGACAACGCGCGGAGCGACGCGTCGTTTGGTCGGATACCCGAGCTAACGACGCTCTGCTCACGCGGTTAACCCTTCCGCCAAAATTCGACCGCACCAAACGACGCTCCGCTCACTCAGTTACCCTCCTATCGACCGTCGGCGCAAATCCGTCTTGTATTCGAATCGCAACAACATTAAGCTTTTTAACGCGCGGGAAAACATGTCTGTCGACAAAGCTCGTTTGCTGACCCAGTCTTGCTCCTTCCTTTCAACGGAAACCAAAATGATTAGCGATGCTGGTGTCTTGGTCAGAGAAACAGTCACCATGGTTCGCGAGTCGGTATTCAAGTTGCGAATTTGTGAGTCGCACCGAATCAGCGAATATCAACAAAAGACCGCTGAAATCTTGGGCATCGACTTCCCAAACGAATACTACGACCGGTCCCTGATCCTGACTTTGGTCGATCAATCCGACCGCATGTGTGGCGGTGCTTTGTTGGTTCTGCAACCCGAATTCCGATCGCTGCTTTCCATCCCCAATGCAACCGGGAATGCGACTCTTCAATTGGGCTCTGCCGAGGATATCGCCGAAATCAACGGCGTGTGGCTTTCCCCTGGCGTCAAGGCTCCAATCTTGGGCGTCACGTTTTGGCGACAACTGTTGGCGTTTTTGCAGACGCTCGATAAACGCAGATTTTTGTTTACGTTCGATCGCAGCAACAAGCAAATGCGAAAAATAACCTCATGGTTGCGTTACGACGTGCTCTATAGCGGACCGACTCGGCAATTGCCGGGGATGAAGCAACCAACCGAAGAAACGATCGCGATCCTCCACAGCGATTCCTTCGCCAGTCTGAACGAGGCTTTCGATCGTTTGGAAGGCTCGATGGTTCCCAACTACGCCGAAACAGTCACATCGGCCCCACCCCGATGAACCGGTTCCCGCTGCCGCTGGTTCCTTGGGAAGAGTTTTTCTACTACAAGCATCGCCCTAGTCATCCGGCCACGTTTTTCGCCTATTTCGAGTTCTCGCAACCACTCCAGCGGGACCTGGCCGAAGCCGCCCTGCGAATCGTTTGCCACAAACATCCCCTGATGCGATCAGTCGTCGAACCGCGCGGCTCGAAATTGTTCTGGACGAAGGTCGACCCACCCGATTTTCATTGGTGCGAGTCGCCCGTCCGAATTGACGACTTGGACCATGGAAATCTAGACATCTGTTCGGAACCTGGCCTTAAGGTTTGGGCGTTTGCTGGCGATCCGGCAACGGCTACCAAACCGAGGCCGGCTTCGATTCTTGTCGTTATCCACCACGTCGCGTTTGATGGACTGGGCGTGCTACAAATCCTCTTGGATTGGATCAATGAATACCAACAACACCAACGTGTGCCATCCAAGGCAATGGACCAGGAACCAATCGCCGAGTTGCCAATTCCGCCGCGATGCCGACCGACGTTGACCTGGGCCCAGTCCCTTCGACTGCTGCCCGGTCAATGGAAAAGCATCCGCGCGTCATTCCACCTGTTTGGCCGCAAAGCGATCCCGCTGGCCATCGACAAGCCGCTGACCAACACCGCTCCTCGCAAACCGCACATCATTCGTTTTCAAATCGATGCCGACACGACACTCCAGTTAAAGCAATACGCCGCTTTGCAACAGTCGGCACTCAACAGCATCTTGATTCGTGACCTGTTGATCACGATCGATCAATGGCAAACGACCCTACCACAAAAGCCAAACGGCACTCACCTGCGAATCATGATCCCGATCAACGAGCGCGGTGTCGAACATCGCCACAGCGCAGCCTGCAATCATTGCAGCATGATCAACCTGGAACGCACGAGAATAGAGGTGCACAATCCAACGGAACTGTTGGCCAGTATCGAACAAGAAATGGGAGTCATTCAGAAGTGGAAGCTCAGTCTTAACTTTTGGCGCGCGTTGTCCGTTTTTCGCTGGCTACCCAATGGCCTGCGCCGCGTGCAGACTTCAGAAGTTGCTGCCACAGCCTCGCTCACGAACTTGGGCCGACTTCGTCTGACTTCCAACGTAGCGGCGCGAGCAACTGATCCGCCGAACAGTCCGAACCCGCTGCGGTTGACCAACTTTGAAATTGCCGCCCCATTGATGCATGGCACGATGGCCGCGTTTGCGGTGGCCTACTTTCAAAACGAACTGAAAGTCACCGTTCAATACGATCCGCATCATTTGACGGTTGAACAAGCACAACAACTGATGGACCAATTTCAAGCAACGTTGACCGGGAATCTTTCCAAGCCCAACCGTGCGCCGAAAAAGTCCATGGCCGAAACATAGTGACAAAAGATGAAAGAACGAAGTGGATCCCAGACGATGGCTAACGACCTCGACCCACGAAACCTAATCGTTCCGCGTCGGCGGATCACAGGAATTTCGGCAATTCTGCTGCCGTTTGTGTCGGCTGGCCAATGTAGTGGATCGCTCCGCGATCCATCTTCGGTACGCGGAGCAAACCACGACTCTTTCATCAATCAAATTGATTGGCCCGGCTTCGATGCCCATGTTCTACGGACCGCGACGGCCGGTTTGACTCCAGCCGTCAACATGGACACGGGTTACGGCAATCTGTTGGACGATGCCACTCGACGAGTCATCTTGGAGCGAACTCGGGATTTATTGGGTGGTGCTCCGTTCGTCGCGGGGGCCTTCGTCGGTGACTCGCCTGACTCACGATGGAGTTTGCCCAGTTACCAACGGCAAATCGAACCGATCCTGGCCTGCGGTGGGACTCCTGTCATTTTTCCTTCCTATGGACTCAATCGCCTGGACGAAGCCGGCGTTGTAGCGGCTCATCGCGAATTGGCTCGATATACGGATCGGTTCATCGCGTTCGAACTCGGCCAGATGTTTGTTCCGTTTGGACGCATTTACGAGTTGGAGACGTTCCAAGGATTGATGGACATCCCACAGTGCATCGGCGCGAAACATTCGTCGCTAAGACGCGATCTAGAATGGCAACGACTGATCTTACGCAACCACGTCCGACCCGACTTCCGCGTATTCACGGGCAACGATTTGGCAATCGACATGGTGATGTACGGCAGCGATTACTTGTTGGGTTTGAGCACGTTCGCGCCCGAAGAATTTGCGCGCCGCGATCGGTTGTGGGAACAAGGCGACCCGGCATTTTTCGAGCTAAACGACACCTTGCAGTATTTAGGCAACTTTGCCTTTCGCGAACCCGTTCCAGCCTACAAACATTCAGCAGCCATGTTCCTGCATTTGCGCGGCTGGATCCAATCCGACCTGACTCACCCGTCCAATGCAACACGTCCGACCACCGACCGCCCCATCCTCGCCGACATCGCGCGCCGCTTAGGAATCGAAACTCGAACAGTACACCCTTAGTTGCGTGAGCAAAGTTCTGCCCCCTTGCACAACACTCCGACGATGAAGTTAACCGCGTGAGCAGAGCTGGGCTTGGTCGGGCATCCGACCCAGCCCAGCGTCGCTCCGCGCTACCCCGCAAGCACAGCACCGAACCCGAACCAGCCCCCGCAGTGGGTTCCACCCTAACACCCAGACACAACCCACCTAATAATTCGAAATCATCATTCGCCAAACCAAGTTTCCAAACATTCCCCGACTACACATTCCCTCACCAACCATTCCTCTGCCATCCATCCCCCTCCGACATTGCGGTATATCGATCGGCTATCATGGTGTCGCCTGCCCCAAACCGGTTTCGTCAACCAGAACCCAAAACAATGTCCTTTCCCAAAATCGCATCGCTAAAAACCGCAGCCGAGTTCGCCGCTCATGTGAACTCGCTGCCCATCTCCATTCCGTTGGACGAGCATCTCGAGTCGGGTGCACAGGCGCCTTTAGCTCAACCACTGGCACGTGCATTGTCCAAGGCCATCGGCAATCGATTTTGTATATTGCCGATGGAAGGTTGGGACGGAACCACCGATGGCCGACCAACCGAATTGACTCGGAGGCGTTGGACAAACTTTGGCCTGAGCGGCGCGAAGCTCGTTTTTGGCGGAGAAGCAATTGCCGTGCGGCCCGATGGCCGAGCCAACCCTAACCAGTTGCTGCTCAATCTGGACACCGTCGCCGAGATCGCGCAACTGCGTGAGCTCTTGGTCGCCACCCATCAAGAAAAGTTTGGTCCCGCCGACGATCTCCTCGTGGGACTACAACTGACCCATTCCGGACGATTCGCTCGCCCGCGTGGCAAACCGCTTGAACCCAGAACTTTGTACCGGCATCCGGTTCTGGACCCTCGGTTTGGGATTCACGACGATTCGCGATTGTTCTCCGATGAGGAACTGGACCGTTTGATCGAAGATTTTGTTGCCGCCGCGAAACTGGCGCATGTAGCCGGCTTCGAGTTTGTCGACATCAAACATTGCCACGGATATCTCGGACATGAATTTCTCTCGGCTTGGGATCGCCCTGGCCGTTACGGAGGAAGTTTGGAAAATCGCACTCGGTTCTTACGCACCATAGTGGACGGCATCCGCACGGAAGCGCCGGGCTTAGAGATTGCCGTCCGGTTAAGCGTCTTTGATTTTGTCCCCTTTCAACCGGGTCCCGACGGTGTGGGTATCCCCACGCCCGTCGCCGAAAGTCGCGTTTATGCGTTTGGAGCAGACGCCACCGGCACGGGTTTTGACTTGAATGGAGCCATTCAGTTTTTGGAATTGGTGCAAAGCCATGGAATCGAATTGGTTTGCACGACGGCGGGCAGTCCGTATTACAATCCACACATCCAGCGACCAGCGGCATTTCCTCCGACGGACGGTTACCTGCCACCGGAAGATCCATTGCTCGGAGTGGCTCGGCAGATCGAAGCGACTTGGCAATTGAAGCAACGGTTTCCAAACTTGATCTTGATTGGCTCGGGCTACAGCTACTTACAAGATTGGCTGCCACATGTAGCCCAAAGAGTGGTGCGGGAGGGCAGGGCGGACTTGATCGGTCTGGGCCGTATGGTTCTGTCGTATCCCGAACTTCCCGCCGATGTTCTGGCCGGTCGCCCGTTGGCTCGCAAACGCATTTGTCGAACCTTCAGTGATTGCACCACGGCGCCACGAAATGGGATGGTGTCCGGCTGTTATCCACTCGACGAATTTTATCGCGATCGCCCCGAACGAGCCGAACTTCAAGTGATCAAGTCGCAGTGGAAATCAAAGCATGATAATTTGAAATAAGTACGACTCTTGGCCGAACATTTGGACCTCACGGGTTCGCTTCGTTAGTTTCATTAGCCCTGTGATTCTTTAGCGAATCGACTAGGCCGAAGCGGCCACTACCTGCGGATGGCAAAGCCGTTCTACGGATGAAAATCAACGCTGCTCAAGACCAGTCCTCGATCTACCAATAGCGATCCCAAAGCAACCGATGCAGCGAAATCCGCCTGCATCCGCGGCCAAGCATTGCCATTCGAAGGCAATCAACACCATACTCTTTCCCCGTCTTCATCCGCAGAAACACATCGGTGTTCCCTCGCCGTCTTCATCCGCAGTCCTGCATTGCCATCCGTAGCCAAGCCCCCCACACTCCCGGCATGCATCTGTCGTCCAGCTTAACCAAGTATGCCTTCGACCACTTCTCCATGGACATCCGTCAGGCGGAAATCTCGACCGGCGTAGCGGTAGGTCATGCGTTGATGGTCGTAACCCATCAAATGCATGATCGTCGCGTGCAGATCGTGAACGGAAACCGGATTCTCGACCGCGCGAAATCCGAACTCGTCCGTGGCACCATAGATCGAGCCCCGTTTGATACCGCCACCGGCCATCCATAAAGAAAAACCCCAATGGTTGTGATCGCGACCAAGACTGGCTCCAGTCCCGTCCTGTCCCATCTCGACCGACGGCGTTCGTCCGAACTCGCCACTACAAATAACGAGTGTCTGATCCAAGAGTCCACGTTGTTTGAGGTCCATGATCAAGGCGGCCAAACCTTGATCACATTCCCGCGCGACCTTGCCGTGTTCCTCTTTGATATTCGAGTGACTGTCCCAAGGCTGCATGTCGCCATGCCACGTTTGCACAAATCGCACGCCGCGTTCCACTAACCTGCGAGCCATCAACAACTGCCGATTTTGTGGACCGTCGCCGTAGAGTTGCAAGACATGTTCGGGCTCTTGCGAAACATCAAACGCTTCGCTGGCTTCCGTCTGCATTCGATAAGCCAGTTCAAAAGATTTGATTCTGGCTTCCATCGCCGCCTCGCCCGGCCGCTGCGCCAAATGCTCGGCGTTCCACTGTTGCAACAAATCAAATTGCCGCGTTTGCTCTTGCGGCGAGAGTCGTTTGTTCTGCAAGTAATCAATGATTTTTGTGGGATCCGCGTTGGAAGTATCGATTCGCGTGCCCTGGAACGAGCCGGGCAGGAAAGCCGATCTCCAATTCCCAGCCCCTCCTACTGGCATTCCGCCAGGGCAAAGGGCGACAAAGGCCGGCAAGTTCTCGTTGAGCGAACCCAAGCCCCAGGTCAACCATGATCCCATACTGGGTCGCACCAAACGCTGATCGCCCGTGTTCAGCAACATTAGCGACATTTCATGACTGGGCAGTTCCGCGTACATGGACCGTACGACAGTCATCTCGTCGACACATTTTGAAAGATGCGGAAACAAATCGCTCATGGGAATGCCGCTTTCTCCATGTGGAGCGAACTGGAACGGCGACGCCAACGCGACTCCCGTTTTTCGTTCCGTCTGCAAGTTCTCAAACGGCAGCATTTTTCCGGCCCACTTGGTAAGCTCCGGCTTGGGATCCCAGGTATCTACTTGGGAGACACCGCCGTTCAGGAACACATGAATGATGTGTTTGGCCTTCGCCGGAAAATGGGTTGGCACAAAGCCCCGCGATTCATCCGCTCGGGCGGTCGAAGCACACAAATCCGCAAACGCCAAAGCGCCCAACCCCATCCCACATTGCGTGATCCACTGTCGTCGGTGCAGCATCGTCGCTCCTCCTTTTCTTCAATCCAAAAAGATAAACTCGTTGGACGCCAACAGCGCATGCGCCAACTGCGTCCATGCCGACTCGGTGACTTGCTCGTGGTTGAGCTCACGATTCTCTGGGTTCTCTGTATCTCCCGCGGAATTGGCAACGTTCGCTGCTTCAGACGCGTTCCTCAAGAACGCGTTGACGCGTTCCAACTCCGACTGCGTAGGCTCGCGGCCCAAGATTCGTTGAATCATCTCCCTCGCGCGAGCCTCGAAATTTGGTAGGTTCAACGTTTTGGTCACAAGCGCCACCCGAGCCGCTCGGTCTTGAATAAAATCCGAGTTCAATGCGAACAACGTTTGCTGGGGTACCGTCGTTTCCGGTCGCTTCGCAGTACACGCATTGGGATTCGCCGAATCAAAGGTACTCATCAAGTTGGCGATGATATCGCGGTTGGTAAAGCCGTAAACGCTTCGCCTTGGAATCGCAGGAGTCGCGTTGAGATCGATCGGTCGACCACCGGCTTGCAGATCCAATTCGCCACTTACCGACAACATGGCATCGCGCATCGATTCGAAATCCAATCGCTTGCGAGGCATTCGCCAGAGCAAAAGATTATCCGGATCACGTTCGCGCGAGACTTCGTTTTCAATCGCTCCTTGCCGGTAAGCGCGGGTCAACATGATCTGACGATGCAACCATTTCAAAGACCAACCATTCTGTTGGAACTCTCGAGCCAAATAATCCAACAACTCCGGATGGGTTGGCGGTTGACCGCGCGTTCCAAAATCGTCGGGTGTTCGTACCAAGCCAGCCCCAAAGTGATTCTGCCACACCCAATTCACCAGAACGCGACTGGTCAAAGGATTCTCGGGGGCCACAATTGCTTGAGCCAATCCTAGCCGCCGTTTGCCATTTTCGAAAACTCTTGCTTCGCCAAGATTTAAAACCGTCAGAAATTGCGGGTGCACGACCGGACCGCGTGCTAACGGGTTGCCACGCAGAAAGACATGCTGTTCTTCCGGTGCTGGATTTTCGGTGACGATCATGGCACGTGGGGGCGAGCCAGCGGCCGCCAAATGAAGTTGGTGAATTGCACCCCGTTTTGCGCCGATCAAGTCGTTGATGGTGCGGTTGGTCAGCGTCATGGCGACGTCATCCGAGACCATAAAGGGAGAATCGGGAGCATACAGATGATGTCGCAACTGGCGATAGACGGGACTGTTGATCATCTGATGCTCGGGATGGTCGTCTGGCAAAATCTTTTCTTCAGCCGTCGCTTCTTCAGCGGCTCGGGCCAGGGCTCCCAGCCACTGACGTTGCACTTCCACAAACACGCTCCCGTAAACTGCCGCAACGTCGGCCAATGACGTTGGCTTCTTGGCGACCAGGGCATCCACAATCAAATGACTCCACTTCGGTGGTTCGGAACGCAAAGCATGAATATGAGCGGGATTGCGATCGGCTCGGTCCAATTCGGCCGATAACTTTGCCAGATACGTTTCACAGCGAGTGATGAATTCGTTCGACTCCAGCTTGCCCCAGCTCTGCATTTCCAGCCACGGGCCAAACACCGCGTCGTCAGTTCCCAGGCTCTTCAAGTAACTGAGCCAACGATTCAAGATGATCGGACGAAGGTCGTCGGTCCTGTACGACAAGAAAACCGTGGAGGTATCTTGTTCGCCGACCCCTTTGGCGATCTCGCCCAAATACAAGCCGACCTGCATCCGCAAGCGAGCCCGCATGACCTCGCTTTGATCTCGTACGAAGCTATCCAACTTCAGCTTCAATGACGTTAACGTTTGCTCGTAGTCGTTGCGTTCCGGCGTGTTGGCTGGTTCGCCGACAATCGGCAACTCCGCTGGTGCTTTAGAGGGAGCCATTGCCGCATAAATTCCGTAGTAGTCCGCCGTCGAGATCTCGTCGAACTTATGATCGTGACAACGCGCACAGGTCACGGTCAGGCCCATCAACCCGCGAGTGACCACGTCGATTTGATCATCGATCGTGTCGTGTTCGTTGCGGAACTGCATCCCGACCGTCAAGAAACCCAACGCGGCCAAGGCCGGATCATTCTTCGGTAGGTCCAATTGATCAGCCGCAATCTGCTCCAAGATAAAGCGATCGATTGGCAGGTCTCGATTAAAGGCTTGGATCACGTAATCTCGGTAGGTATACGCAAACGGGAACGTCGTAAAGCCAATCGCCGCTCCGCCGTGAGTGTCGGCATACCGAGCCAAATCGAGCCAATGTCGGCCCCAACGTTCTCCATATTGTGGGCTGGCCAGCAACCGATCCAACAGGTTCTCGAGATAGTTCGGCGAATCGTCCGCGACAAACGCCTGGATTTCGTCCCAAGATGGCGGGAGTCCCGTCAAATCAAAAGTCGCGCGCCGAATATACTGCTCCCGTGAAACTTCAGGCGAATAATCCAAACCAGAGGCCAACAGTTTGGTGTGGAGAAAACGATCAATCACGGACGCTTCCGAGTTGTTCGGCGGGAGTCCTTCCAACAGCTTCTGCCGGTCGCGAATCCGCTCGAAGGCCCAATGTCGCGAGTAGTTGGCGCCCTCGTTGATCCATTGCCGCAAGAGTGCGATCTGTTCGGCCGACAGTTCCTTGCCCGATGCAGCGGGCGGCATCCGAGACTCCAGATCTTCAGTCGTCACTCGGGCGATTAGTTCGCTGGCGTCCGCATCATGGACTTGAATGGCGGACTGATGTGCTTCCTCGGCCACATCCAAACGCAAGTCCGCGGCACGTTGGTTCGCATCGGGTCCATGACAGTGAAAACAGTACTCGGCCAGGATCGGACGGATCTCTCGATTAAAATCGACTTGAGCCGACAACTCCGCGTTCATCACAAAGACAAAAGCAACGCACACAACCAATCGAACGACGGCCTGGACCATAGTAGGCACCATCATCATCTCTCGGGCAAAGGCGGGGGAAGGTGGGAGCCGAGCGTGAGACCCAAACACTATCTTATACTAACCGAACAGGTGTGTCCATCAAGCGAGCCAAAGCTCCAACGATCGTTCTTCAGAGCGAAACATTTGGTGAAGGCGTGAGGAAGACTCTCGTGCTTTGTCAAATCCAAAACTTAGGGTCTGGTAAAGGTGTCAGGAGTCAATTGTGCGAAGCACCCGATGGGCCGTACCGGCAATTGACTCCTGACACCTTTACCAGACCCGACCCTAAATTTAGACGTTGACAAAGCACTAGCGATTTTAACACACTCGACCGATTTGCCTATACTGTCACTATCTTCCAGGGGACCATTAGCAGTTCTACTAAGAATCACACCGCAAGCAATTCGGATATGGCAAAAGATCAACTACCCCAAGGAAATCACGGTCGACGCTAGGCGCTACGATGCGAAGGCACCCGAGACGATCAAGAGAATGATGTAGAAGACGAAGGGTGCGAAAATACAGGCGCCCGCTATCATGCCCACAATCAACTTCCATTGTGATGATTGGAACTTCGCTTGGATGGATCCCGGCGGAGCACCTCTCAACATCAAATCGGGATATTGCTTGGCCAAGCGATTCCATTGAAGCAGTCGTGCCAAATACCAAAAGGGAATAATGAACGCTCCGATGGCACTGCAAGAATTACCCAAAGCGATCGCGCTGCAAGAAAGACACAAAGCAATTGCCACCCAAAACTGGCCCGCATCCCTAATTACTTCTTTAAGTATCATCCGGTCGGCGGAATCCGTGACAAACGGAAATGGCTGATTGGACTGACCGCCAATCGGCGCACTGGCGATCGTTGGGGGAGCGTAGGGATTTTCTTGATTCATCGGTCGCCGAGAAAAGTCCATTATTGTATTTCATCCCGCGAATCACACAGTCGGGGGTCGCATGCCGATTCTATCCCGCTTCCTGAAGCCTGGAATTTGCAGTGAATTGACTGCCGTGAGCCATTTCACAAACTTCTTGCGAACGCACGCACGTAACCGCCAACAGGACCGAGGTTATTGATGGTCCGTTCTTCAATAGCCGCCCGTTCCAATGCTCGCCGAGCGGCCTTCACTTTCCGCCCCAGACCGTTCTGCTTGTTCACGGCGACGATATTCGTCCAACATGGCGGCGGTGGCCGTGGCACCACAGCGAGTCGCTCCAAGGTCGCGCACCTTGATCAGTCCATCCAGATCGCGCACACCACCTGCGGCTTTGACTTGCACCCGCGCCGAGACACTGGCTCGCATCAGTGCCAAGTCGTGCTCGGTCGCGCCTTGGTAGTTGTAGCTACCGTCCGCTTGCTTCACGAAACCATAACCACTGGACGTCTTGACCCAATCCGCACCCGCTCGTTCACAAAGCTGGCACAACTTGGTTTTGAACGCATCGCTGTTCAACCCAGCCCCACCCTTGGTCAAATAATCGTTCTCGAAAATGACTTTGACTTTCGCACCGTGACGATGGGCTTCGTCGCAAACGGCCTTCACGTCCTGTTCGACATAGTTCCAATCGCCGCCCAGTGCTTTGCCCACGTTGATGACCATGTCGATCTCCACCGCACCATCGCGGCACGCCAATTCCGTTTCATATCGTTTGGACTCGGTAGCGGAATTGCCATGCGGAAAGCCAATCACCGCGCCCACATGAACGCCACTACCCGCCAGAAGTTCCGCGGCCCGCTTGACCGCGTAAGGCTTGATGCAGACCGAAGCCACGCCGTACTTCGCCGCCAACTGGCAACCTGCTTCCAACTCTTGATCCGTCATCGTCGGATGCAACAGCGAATGATCGATCATCTTGGCCATCTGTTCGTACGTGTATTTCATCGAAGGTCCTTCTGGTGCGATTCGGTGTAGGGTGCGTGTCGCCTGTCGGTTGTCACCATGCTACAAGAGATCGTCCAATGGCGAAACGCACCATGGACGCGCGGGACCAGACGATTTGGATTTATCGCGAAACAAGTTCCGGATTTCGAACTTCGAAAGCTCCGGAATGACTTTCGCTGGCTCTGGCGGTTGAATGATTATTGATTATTGAAGAATGAAAAATTCAAAATGTACCAAACGT
>JAEUIP010000162.1 GCA_016795075.1 Planctomycetaceae bacterium
ACCCGATGGGCCGTACCGGCAATTGACTCCTGACACCTTTACCAGACCCGACCCTAAATTTAGACGTTGACAAAGCATCAATATCCGGGTCATAAAGTCCGCCAAGATCCTGGTTCTTGGTTCCTATCCGTTTTCTGACGCCCCAGAGAACGTGTTGCTCCCTTGGGCTACCGTCCACTGGCGATGATCATCAATTCGCGAATGGAATTCGACAAGTTTGCAAAACTATCGCCACCCATGATTCCTGGCTGTCGTTGCAAGTCGGTCCATGCTTGCTCGGTAGCGCGGAGTGTGGTGCTGACATTGTTGAGTTTGTTTTGGATGGTGGTATTGGTCGTGTTGTAGTTCAAGTTGGAGCGAAAATCATTCAGGGAACTGCGCAAGCCCCGAACTTCGTCAACAAATTTTGCGTATTGGCTACCGTAATAATAGTACGAGCCGTACTGAAACAAGATTGCATCGCAGTACGACAAGGCTTGATCCGTGGGTCGCTGCAAAGCCTGCACGCGAGTCCAGTCAACGACATTCCCGGTGGAGCCAGGAAACCCTGTGTTTGGGCCACCAATTTCGGCCCAGAATTTGTCGAACTCTTGAACCGTCGCGAACCAAGATTGGGAAAGTCGGACATCCACGGCTTGATTCTGCATTCGACCGCCGATGTTTTGCATCCGAGCGCGAAGTGTTTCGGCCTGTTGCCGCAAGCGATTCGCGGGCATTCCTTCGTAGATGCCGTTACTAACGGTTTGGATTTCGGTGCCCAATTGGCCAATGTCGTTGACAAACGAACTATATCGAAAGTCGTAGCGGGCCAGATCTTGGACGGCCCAATAAGTTTGCTTGGTTTTGTCCGCGAGACTGGCCGCGGCCCACGAAATACGCTGGGCATCTTGGCGCGATAACGTTGCTTCTTGTACCGGTGGATAAATGGGCGGATAAGTCGGACCAATGATGCCGCCGCCTGTCGGCAATGTTTCACCGATGGCTCGGACTTGTCGATTGATCTGTTCGAGGTACGCTCGAGAATTGGTCCCACCCGATGTTGTTTCGAATTGTCGATTTAGTCCTTGCAGAGCGGCGTTCACTCGCTGCCACGCGGTGCTGGCAGCCACGGGATCGTTGACCGCGTTCTGCAGGGCCGTCTGGCTCTGGCGGGCCATGTCCGACAGGGCATTGGCTTGCAACTGCAAGACCGTCCGGTTCCAGCCAGAAAATTCGTTTCGCACGCTTTGCACCAATTGCTGCGAGCTGGTGACCAACTGAGCGGGTAGACCGAGGTTGGATGGGAGATTGGGGAGTTGTCCAAGTCCCGGTTTGATCGGAATCAGATTTGATCCGCCCAACTGCGAACGCAGGAATTCTCGTGCTAAACGACGCCGATCACCGTTGTATTGCCGCAAACGGTTGGACCAATAGTTGATGACATCGCTGGTTGGTTGGCGATTGGCCACGGTCAGATACATGCCGTTGAACCAGATGGAATCGTTGCGTTGCATTCGGGTGTAGTATTCGTCGCTACCCAGAAACGCGGCGTGGATTTCTTCCAGCGAGTTGCCTTTGCGATACTCGCGCATCCACGATTCCACTTCCGCCGAATTCGGGAAACGCAAATAATATTCTTGGTACAGATGCGTGATAAATTGCCGCGCTTGTTCGTCTGGTAACGCAGGACTGGCAGAAACCGCCACACTTGGTTCCACCGCGTGTGCATGCCGGACGGTGCCCAATGTCGCAAGAAGCAATAACCATAAGAAGAGGAACGTCTGCATAAGTGACTCGCTTGTTGCCACAGGGAGTAATCTGCCACCGGTCAAGATCCGTAACCAACCTCGATCCGCAACAGGGCCATCAATCGGCACATGAAGTCATCGCCGAGGAGCAGCAGATTCGGAATCGTCGTCTGTGAGGCGATCCCAAAATTCGCTAGCCACTTGCAGGTTCGCCCCAGATGGAAAGGATCCGATTGGACGTCGGCAGCGCACGACCAAACGACTGCGAGATTGTAGGGGACGGTCGTTTTGTTGGCGATCCGGGGAAACCTCATCAAGTCGCGCCGGTCACTCGGGCTCGAGTCTGCCCGCGGGCTCTACGGCTAATGGCTGTGGGGCTTTGGTTGAGCGCGCGGGGCACGTTTGGTGGCACGTCAACCTTCGACGAAGATTCGATCTTGAGCTCGCTGATGGAGGGGAAGCCGGCGCTGGAGCGAGTTCATCCGTTCGTTCCCAGTGTTTTTGCGGCTGAGTGACCTTTTTCGTGGTTGACCCAGACAAACCCTGATGGGCACCTTATTTTTGGGCCTTCCAGTGTACCGCGACAAACGGTGCGACAGGGCCGCCGTGTTGGGCGGCCATTTGTCGACCTTGGCTCACGGCTGCCGTGACCAAACGTTTTATGTCGCGGTGGCCAACTTCTTTAAGACTCGCCAAACGAACGTGCCGAATTAGCTTGCCGGTTCCATGCAGTCGATCATGCGGATCATCCAGTTCTGCGCCGCGATTGAAACCAAGGTTGACATGCTGGCCATAGGTGGCGATGTGAATGAAGGCTTGTCCTAATTTGCCGGTGAACGAAAAGGCGTCCGAGATACAATAGACTTCATAGATCATTTCACAACAGTCTCCAGCACAATTCAGGACAAGCTGCCGAGCTGCCAAGGCGATGTCCGTGATAGGGTCGGGGCGGTCACGAAGGAGTTGTCGCAATACCAAATCCGGCGGTAGTTCTGATTCCGTCATTGGTGGACCGACCTTTCGTATTGCATTGCGCAAACGTGATTCCCTTCGGGATCAGCGAATTGAATCAGGCGCCCCACGGTCGGTATCTCCATGGGTTTCATGAGGATCGTGCCACCAGCCTGTAGGATTTTTGCTTCGGTTTGCGCGAGATTCTCGACGCCGATCGTACATTCAAAGCCGTTGAATGCCGCTCCGACCGACTCGGTTCGTTTTTGCAACGCGCCCATGATACCTGGGTTTTGTTCGTTCCCTGTTTTGATCAGGTAGAAATCGGGCGGTCCCCACTCCTGAAACTGCCATCCAAAGACGGTTTCGTAGAACTTCTTCGCCCGTACGACGTTTTCCGCACGAACGGCGAAATGGGTGATGTTGTTCGCGTGCATGGTTGTGAGAATTCTCCAGTGGTGGATTCGTTCGGACGGGATAGGTAACCGGACCTAGGTGCGAATTCCTCGCCCAAGCTAGGTACTCTTGATTCTAGACACTTGACGTTCTGGCGTGCTATCGACAAAATGACAAAGAATGTCGAAATCACGCCAGCCGATCATCCGCACTTTTTCCGTCCGTTACTCTGCGGGCTCGGTCATTTCTTGGCATGCCCATGATTGGCATCAGTTGGTTTACGCCAGCGAAGGAGCGATCACGGTTGAAGTGAAATCCGCGACTTGGTTGGTTCCGATTCGTCGCGCCGTTTGGATTCCGGCCAAGCAGTTGCATCAAGTTCGCATGCATGGTCCGGTTTATTTGCAGTCGATTTACCTGCGACGAGCCCCGCCGACGTTCGCTCGATCCGAGTGCCAAGTGGTCAATGTGAACTCGTTACTTCACGAGTTGTTGGCGGACGTCTGCCGTTTGGGGGTTTTGCGCGGCGACTCGCCCGAGAATCGTTGTTTGATTCGGTTCCTGCGTTATCAGCTGGGAAAAATGTCGCCTGTTGGATTAGCAATCTTGCTGCCACGGGACCCCCGAGCAAGGGAACTGGCCCAGCGAATCATCGACGAACCAGGTTCCGAGCGGAGCCTGGAGACCTTGTCCCGAGAGTGCTCGAGCAGTTTACGGACGATGCAACGGACCTTTCAATCAGAATTGGGAATTCCTTTGGGGCGTTGGCGAAACCAAGTCCGCATGGTCGAAGCGGTTCGACAACTGTCGGGTGGTCTCAGTGTCACGGAAACTGCCTTGGCACTTGGATTTGAATCACTGAGTGCGTTTATCCAATCGTTCCGTCAATACTTCGGCGAAACTCCGGGCAAGTACTTGCAGCGACCCATTTAACATTGTTTCGCCTTTGTGCTCGTCGCGTAGGCTAACGACGCGCCCACGATGGTTAGCAAGAGTACAACCACGGCGATTTGCCAGAGGTGGAGGCTTAGCTTGTTGCGGAATTCGAGTTGAAGTTCCAACGGGGCATTTTCCGCGACCTGCACGCTGCGGGCAAAGGTGTAGGTTTCTCCTTCCTCCGGCAAACTGATAATGAACGCTTGCGGCGCGGGTTCCGTCGTGTGTTGATGCTGAACCAAACGAGCGGCAATCTGTTGCAACATCGCGTTGTCTTCCGAACTATTGCCACCCAACAACTGACTCAGTTCTTGTGGGCGGAAGTTCAATTGGTCCGATTGCAAAACCGGATTCGCTGCTGCTGCTTGTCGCAACTGCTCGCTACCGACAACGCTGAGATCGTCGCTACTATTGTCCAGGAACAATCGCTGTCGCCGCGTGTTAAGTCCGACGATCGCTTGCTGGGTTTGCAAGTTCTCCAATTGCACCCGGGCGTCTTCGTTCGAGGCCGCGTCCAACGCGTATTGGTTCGCAACACTGTTAAGAGCCCACCGGGCCTTACTTTGTTCGCCGGCTTGCAACAGTTGATTCGCTTGCTCCAACAGTTGCGTCGCTTGTTGGGCTTGAATTTGTCGCTTGCCGCTGACTGCCGACAAATACGAGTCTCGGTCGTAGTCTTTTTTGTTGGTCGTTTGCCGCAATTCGAGATTGCCATCATTGTCGCTCAACTCAAAACCTTTGGGAGAAATCACGTTCCACTGGATGTTCTCCAAGGGCACATTCAGTTGGGGGCTACGGAGTTCCAAGCCATGCAAACGTTCACCCGGTACCGAGTACACAAAACGGACACGCGCGGTTCGATCATCAATACCGGGCAGAATATAGAACTGCCAAGCATTATTCGCACCGCCTTGCCGAATCGAGTTCACACTTTCGCCGTTGACAAAGATGCTAAACAACTCGCCGCCGGCGGGTAGGTTCACGCTCAAGCTGCTGCGTTGGATGACTTCCATGACGACATCGACCGCCGTCAATTGATCGCCGGTTGGCGAGAGCACCGTGGTCAATGATCCTTCAGCGACGCGAAGCTTCAAGCCGTCGGCCAACGAGTGTCGTGTGGCTTGGACCTTGAGCGAGGCGGGCGGATCGACGCTGCGGAACGAAAACGCTGGAGCATTTTGATTCAGCGATTCGCGCAACGGTTGGGGCACGGTGTTCCAGTCAACACGTTGCCAGCCCTGCGTCAGTTCGCTGTGTTCCAATTCCAGTCGTCCACCGGAGCGAACCGCGAAATAATAAGAGAGCTGCCTAGCGTCCGGGAATTCCAACGGTGTCAACGTTTCTTCATCATTGGTTCGATCTCCGCGACGTTCGAATTCGATTTGGAATTGCAGTTTGCCAACGACTCGACGTTTGAACTGGACTTCCCAAATATTCGAATCGGGCGCCGTGCGGATCAGGTCGCTGACCACGGGACCGCTGGCGCGCAGCGTCTTGATTTCGTCTTCGTTCGTTATGGGCAGAGCAATTTTCATGGAAGCAATCGACGCGTTTTGCACATTAAAGTTGGCCACCAAAGTCGAACGGGTTTGGCCTTCACGCAAAACGATCTCATGCAAAATCTGTCCCGTGACCCAAGGATCAAGTTTCTCCAGCCCCAGCAGCAAGTTCCAATCTCGTTGCAATAACCGAAACGCAAGGGCTCCCTGGCCATCACCACCCAAAGCGCGCGGGTCGGTTTCCGATACGTTTTGTCGGGTGACGGTACGCAAACGCAAACCCGTCGTGGGGCGAACAACCAACTCGCCGGTTTGACGAGCCGCTTCGTTCAACTCGAAACGGGGAATCTGCCATTGCGTCATTTCGGTCGGGGCCGCGCCGGTCAGAGCCAATGAAAACATGTGAGTCCCAATCGTCTTGCCATTGAGATGCAAGACAATGTTGCGTTTGCCGTTTTCGTTTAATTCGGCCCAATGATGAAGCGAGTCGCCGGTTAACGATTCCACTTCCAAGCCATCTGGTAACGCGAAGCTTAGTTGAAACAGCCCGGCCCGAGTGATCTCGACCGCAAAGTTGCAGGCCAAGAGAATGCGTTCGTCGCCCAGCGACAACACTTGTTTGCTGGTGACGCGAACCTCCGAGGCGACTGGGGCGACTCGAACGGCCAACTCACCACCGTCAGTGCCGTAGCGATAGACGCAGTGCAAGGCCGCTTGCGGGTTCGTGATCAACGTCGCATCGAAGTCACCTGGATTGACGATGGTCATGATTTTCGGTTCGACTTTTTCGGGGCGGACTTCGGGGCCAAACGCCACGGCCACCGATCCAACTTCGCCGTTGGTGCCTGTGACTCGCAAAGGCGCCAAGGTAATGTCCGTGGGTAACGGGTCCAAGCCACGTTGCGTCTCGATCAGAACTTCAAATGGTTGCGATTGCGCTGGTTCGATTGCCAGGCTCAGTCCGCCAGTATCTGCATCAAATTGCCACGAACGGACCGGGCCGGTGACCGAACTAACCGTCAAGCCAAGTGGTACTTGCACTTGGAGCGCGGAAACTTGACCTTGCGAAGTGCGGACGTTGAGCCGATGTCGCCCATCGACCACTCCAGGGCCAGGCAAGTAGAGATTCGACGCCTCGACAAAAAACTGTGTTTTCTCGGCAGTGACATCGCGAGTCTTGGGTTTGAGGATCAGTTGGCCAGTGCCTGGCCCGAGCAAGATTTTTGCGGCCGTCGCTTCATCGGTCGTTTCCAACGGTTCGATACGCATCGCAGCTGGTCCAATGACTTCCCAGCCGGCTTCGTCGTAGTTCAAGCTAATTTCCTGCACGGCTGCAGTTCCAGTGAGCACTGGCAATCCGTTCATCACTTGGATTGCTTCCAGTTGATATTCGTATTTGGCCGTGTAGGTCGCTGCTGGTTGGTTCGTATTGACCGCGTTCCGAAGATTGTCGGCCAACGGAATGCTGATGACGTAACACAATCCGACGCCAGGAATTTCGCTACGAGTGACTCGCAAGCCTTCGCCTTCAAATTGGGTCAAAACCGCTGGTGCTTTGAGCAACAAGAACCGATCGCCTGGTTGGCCGGTCAATGTAATGGTCCCCGCCGCTTTTAGTCGCGCATCCTTGTGCGTCAATTGCCATTGTTGAACCAACGAGTCGGCGGCCGCCAACTCAGTGGGTAATTGCGCCATCGTGGGAGTTGCCGTCGCAAACAGGACGGCAAGCAACATCAGTGCGGTTGTGATGGAGGCCGAGCCACCGCTCGATGTAGGCGCTGGAGTACTGGGTGAATCAGCTTCGACCGTCGACCGTTTCGGTGACAACGTCGAGAGCCAACGGCCCAGGTCGCGGATTGTTCGCCCCGCTGGACGTAGGAACAGAAGGACCAAGATCGCAAGCCCCAGCAAGCCAAAGAACCAAGGTGCACTGTCACCGTGGAGAAGCACGCCGGCGATAAACAAGAACACGCCAACGTATCGCAGCAGCATGCGCCACGATGAAGCGAATTTCTGCAGTGATCCAATGAGCGTCGCAACGCCGGCCACCAACAGACCCAGACCAAGCCAAGATAGATTCACTCGCCAGAGCGGAACATTGCTGACCGACAATTCCACGGCTTCTTCGGTCGCCAATACGGGCAGGCTCAGTTCTAACGGCTGTGGCGATCCTGTTTCTGAAAACGCCGTTTGTGCGGCTTGTCCCGCGACAACCATTGCCGCGATCAAACAAACGAGCCCTACCATTCTCCAATACAATCGCTTATCCATGACCACGGTTCCAACAACAGACAAGAAACAAATCAGCAACAGTGTCGGAATGCCGCGATTGGCAATCCATTCAAACCCAGATGGCCGAGCGACCGGCACAGGCGGCGAAACGGATCCCGAGGTTGGAATCAATACGTGGTTCTCGTCACCACTGATGTTCCATTGCGTCTTCAACACGGGAGCAAAGACAATTGGCAACGCCAGTTCGGCATTCGTTTCGTTCACCGCGGTTTTCCCTAGTCGCAAACGAACTTCCACGGGCGTATTCGGATCCGCGCCACCGGGCAAGGGGATCAACGTCGCATCTCCGGCTTGCCGAGCGGTCACCGGTAGCCCATTCACCGAGACGGCCCATAGTTTCACTGGGTCGCCCGGCAGCTTGATCTTCATCGTGCGTTGACCGCGCGATTTGACGTAATAGAGCAAGTCGGTTACCAATTCGCCGTCGGCCGAGACTCGGCTGTTGGCTTCCGAAAATTCGATCACTTGGTCCACAGTGGAACCAGGCTCAAACCATTGGACCTTGAGGTTCAAATCAAACGGACGACTTGTGTATTGCCAAGTTCCCAACGGCGGAGCGGTCGTCAACAAGCGGAACTCGGCGGGTAATTCCAACGGATCCAAGGACAACATGTCTTTCGACATCGATACCGTATCGATCTCGACCTGCATGGGGCTGACGACCTGCACGTAACCGCGTTCGCTTTGCACTCCGGTTGGAGAAACTTGACCGGCCAAAAACGTGCTACTGGCTTTATCGGGCTTCTCTTCAAACGTGACCAACAGCGTGTAGGCGCCCATGACGGGTTGATGTAGCGAGACAATCAATGTCTCGCCTTCACGCCGCCAAGTTCGCACGTTTTGGCCATCGACCATCACGTTGCCCATAGTCGCCGGAACGTTGATCTTCCATTCTGAAACTGGTGAACCGGTGATGAAGTAATTGATCAGCGCACTACCATAAACGGTTTCTTGATTCAGGGAGTAGAGGTGGAATACATCCGATTGGACACTGCGTTCCAGTGGCTCGATCTGCATGGTGGCAGACCAATTGGGTTCGCGAATCCGAAACGCTTGTTGCAGGTACGGCGATGGCTTTGGGAAAAACGAAAGTGGCTTCTCGACCAACAAGTTGCTTTGTCCGATTGAGATGCGGAACCCTGGGGCACTGACCACACCAATGTCTCCGCGAATGGACTTGGCTCCCGGATAGTCGATGCGTGGCAGCACCCAGTCCCCTGCGGCAGCCGCTTCGCTTTTCTCCAATCGCAACGAAACCAAGTGCCGTCCGACAATGTCTTGGTTAAACACCACTTTGAGGTTGCGTTGACCGTCCGTCACTGTCGTTGCCACAATGTAGTCTGCAACGCTGGCCCCAGTCACCGCGACGACGGAGTAATCGTTGGGGATCCCAAAGTTCCACTCGCGGATGGCGGCCTCACGCACGTCCAGTTCGATATCGGCACTGATCACGCGATCGGTTTCGGCCAATTGAAAGACGATCAATTCGGAAACATTGACTTCTGGTTCGATGCTGTCGGCCACGACCGAAAAAGCATGATCCGCCGCTGGGAAGCGATAGACAAACGTCTGCCGAGCCTCCAACGGATCGCCCGGATATTGGTCGGGTGCCAATTGAGTTAGCCCGCGCAGTTCGGTTGGTTGGAGCCTGACCGAGCCGATATTCGAAACTCGCAGGTGTCCCGAATGTCGAATGGCTCCGATGGGATTCAATCGCAGTCCTTGGATCGTGACTGGGAACGCTCCTAGCGGAGTTTGGCTACGAACTTTGATTTGACTGGTGCCGGTGATGGGCTGGCTGAGCGTGATTTCAAGAACGCGATTGTCGTCTTGTGTCGAAACATTCCAACCGACGATTTGTGTGCCACCTTGGACTTCAAGAATCTCTCCCGGCCCGTCCAACGCGATCTTGATCGATGGCAAAGTGCCTTGAAGGATTTGAAAGTCCAACAAGTGATCTTGTCGCAACAAACCGGCTCCAACTTGGGATTCGATCCGTCCCGTCGAGGAGAAGAAAAGCTTCCCTTCGCCGGCTTGTCGCATGGATTTCCAAGTCACTGTGGCTCGGCCGGATGCGGGCAAGAAGCCAAGCCATGATTCGTTTGTTCGCTGGGGGACGACGGACTGTTGGTCGCGGTGAAATTCTAGCTCGGAAGGTAAGCCGTTGAGGGTCAGCGGTACGACGGCACTGGCGGCGATCGCAAAATCCATGCTACGACCATCGGCCGATGGTTGGTTCAAGGCTGCGACAAAGTCCAAGGCAACCGGGAACGTGCCCGCTTTCGGAAACGAGATCTTATAAACGGGGGCCCCGTTTTCTTGGATCAAGCGGACTCGGTAGTTGATGTCCGTGGGCACCACGTGGAGTGCCGCATTACCAGAAAGAATCGTGACTTCTGCGTTATCGACGGAGACCGTTGCGGAACTGCGATATTGGAAGAGGACCGAGTTCCCGTTCGCATGAACCTCGCCCTGAAGTGTCGTGCTGGTTAATTCGACCGGTGCTGGGGCCGCTCCCGCTCGATTGAGGACCAACTTCAACTGACCACCGGTGGTCGTTTGAAATCGGTTGGGCTTGCCAACGACATTGTTCGTGTCGGGGCTCAAGGGCGCGAATCCGTTGGCGACCGACACGGCTCCATCGACTTCGGGGGAAAATTCCAGGCCAACGCTTGAGGCAAAGCCAATGGCGTTGCCCGGCGTCAAGTGCGTGAGGTCCAGGAGCTCAGCCGTTTTCAAGTCCAGTGGTCGCGATTGCAACTTGATTTGAACTTGAAGTTCTTTGGTGTTTTCCAACACGCTCAGGTCCAAGAATCGGCGGTCGCCTTCGTGTCGAACGGACCAGGCCTTTAATTTCTCGCCTTGCACCTCGACCACGCGGTCATCACCGTTTAGCCCCAAGCTGAGCGTCGTGGCGTCGCCTTGGACCACTTTCATCGTGGCGACAATCGTTTGTTCGATGTTCTTCGAACCAACCTGAGCGGTGGCGTTCGCGACCGCTGTAAAAAACACAGGTGGTTTCGGCAGTTGTCCGCGGGCTTCGACGACGATGGTCCCCGTCCCATCGTCGGCAATCGAGCTGCTAACATTGGCCGAGTTCGTCGCGTCCTGCGCCAAGGAGTAGGACGCCACCAACGACGCGAAGATCAGCAGGCTAAAGCGAAAGATGGTATTCATGGATGTTTCTCGCAGGAGATCGGATTGATTTTCTTGAGTTGCGCGGAGTTGGAGAGTCGGGTAGGGTGCGTGGAGTGATTCGTGACGTGACTGCTTGGTAACCAAACAAATCACGACTCGAATCATGGACGGGCACGTTATTGTTGATTCAGTTGTCGAGCTTGCTCGATCATGAGTTTCAATTGCTGGACACGTGGGTCGTAGGCTTGTTGTTCGGATAGTCCGGCCATCAGATCGGAAAGGGCTTTCAAGTCAACCGTTTCCCCCAGTGCTTCGCCGCGTAGTCGAGCGGCCAACATCGCGGCTGCAGTAGCGAGCCGAATCGAGTCGGTGGCTTGATCCGGACGAAGTGCATTGGCTTCATAGGGAATCGGCCAACGTTGTTCGACCATTTCTCCCGTTGTTAGGTCGCGGAATCGCACCGACACCGTACCGACATCACCTTCGCCGTCCGGTTTGGCTTCGAACTGGTACAAGGCCACGCCCGCTTCGGCGGCTGCCAGTTCGGCGGCGTCGACGGCGTCGTTGCGGAAATCTTCCTGTTGCAGGATGTGCTTCTCGAAGCCCAACAATTTGTATTGCCCAACTCGTTTGGGATTGAACTCGATTTGAACTTTTACGTTACTGGCGGACGGCCGCAAAGCGCCGGCAATCTGTTGCGCGAAACGACCGCCGGAAGATTCTTCACCGTCCAGCAAGTAATAACGTCCATCGCCTTTACGGGTTAGCGCTTCGAGGACTTCGTCGTTGAGTCCTTCGGCACTGATGCCGGCGGCGTCGAAGGCGATCCCCGCGGTTCGCATGGTTTCGACCATGCGCGACAAACTTTCAGGATTGGCGTTTCCTAAGTTCACCGCGCCGTCGGTTAGCAGCACGATCCGATTTTGGACGCCCGCGGATTGTTGGGCGGCAGCTTTTTCGAAGGCCAATTTCAGGGCGGCTTCGATGTTGGTGCCCCCTTCACTGGGCAGTCGTGCAATCAATTCCACGAGTCTCGCGGCGTCTTGACCTGCCACATTTTCAGCAAGTAATCGTGGCTGTCGAGCAAAACTGATCAACGTCACTTGGTCGTTCGGCGACAACTGTTGGGCCAACAGCGACAAGGCGCGCTGAACCGCTTGTTGGCGATCGATTCGCTCCATCGAGCCCGAATTGTCCAAGACCAACGTCAAACGCAGGGGAGTACTGGCGGAGCGACCTTCGGCAGATGTCCGCATCGACACTCGCAGCACGTTGCGTTGTTGGAGAAACGGATGAATGGCTTGCTCGACGACACACGCGACCTTCTCATGGGTACCCGGCAACGGGTCGCCATAGTCGAAGGCATTAACAAATTCTTCGATGCGAATTTTTGCAGCTTCCGGCCATTCACCTCGCGCCAACGCGGCGGCCGCCAACTTGAACGAGACGTCACTGACATGCAACGAGAACGTCGAGAACGATTCAGTTGCCGCGTTCGTTTCGTTCAAACCCGCTGAGGGCGCTTCGCGTTTGTACTTGGGTTTCTTCGCCAGATCAACAATGTCTTCCGGTCCGCTTTGTGGAGCTTGGTCCATCCAGGCGTCTTGCTTTTCGAAATCCGCTTCCACGAAATCCTTTTCCCAAGTCTCACGGGATCGTGTCGAACG
>JAEUIP010000163.1 GCA_016795075.1 Planctomycetaceae bacterium
GGGTGCTTTGCACAATTGACTCCTGACACCTTTACCAGACCCCCATTTTTAGCTGTGACAAAGCACTAGCTATTCGCCCATTCGCAATAGAATTCGAACTGGTACGTTTGCAGGGTTAAGATCGCCAGGAAATACAACCACCAGGCCGGATCGGTCCAATAGCCGTGAAACAACCAAAGGCCCAAGCCTGCCATCGCACCCAACAGGAACAGCTCCAACCAAAAGAGGAGGCCCATCGATTGGGCGCGCACCCCGCGCCGCAACCACCCCATCGTGAGCCAGGGGAGCAGGGCGATGCCAGTGAACCAGAGGGCGACCATCGCCAACTTGGTCGGGACAATCGGCAGGGAAACCCAAATTTCGCGAGCCGGTTTGTGATCCAAGAAAATTTCGGGGCGGGAAAGTTCCAGCGGACCGTTACTGATCGGGTCAGGACTCGTATGGGCGGTCAACTGCAACACGATGGCTGGCCCGGACGGCTGGGCTAACTCCAGTTCTGGTGCGTTTGCCTCCGAACCCATGTGAAGCAGATCGACGAAACGCCCCTGATCGAAGGCGTCGTTCGCCAACCACAACAGAGCAATCAATAAGCTGGGTAACAACCAAAAAAACAAACGGGGCATGACTCATCTCCTCTTCGCAAGTGCAGGAACTCCATCGACCGCATTCGGTCACCTGTCAGAGGTAGGAAATACCGTGGGAAGAGTTTGCGAAGAAATTTAGCTTTTCTCGATGAGCCAAGTATAAATCAGCGAAATGGGCCACCAAAGGGTGATGATCATCTCAAAGAAAAGCCAAGAAATTGCCCCAAATACCAATTTCTCGGTCACTTTCTGCCCCAGCAGAAACATGAACAAAGTGAACAGTGCTCCCCCGATGCACAGCGGAACCGTTCTCCGAATTTCCATTCGGTGGTACCGTCATCAGACCGGTCGGTCCTGCCGTGTTCGCGTTCAGGTCGTTCACCAAGCGTCGCTGCAAGTTTAGATCCGTGTCGCGATCAAGACCTTCGAGTGGTTCCGCAGTGTCCGGGCTGAGTTTTTCGGTCATATTCGCACGGCTCGTTCCGTCGGCTTGCTACCAATCTCACCTGAACCCAAAACCTTGGCACTCCGCACAACACGATCATGTCGACTCTCTACTCAAAATCGACAACGAACAGGTCGCCCTGTTCCAAAGCATCTGCTGGATGGATGGCGACGACCCACAAGCCGGGCGGGAGCTGATCGAATCTCACTTCCTGATCTTGCACCGGTTGCTGAGCGACGACGCGGGAATCCGCAGCAAACAACGTACCTACCAACACGGCCTTCGGCGGGAACAGCGAATCGACCACTTGGATCGACAAACGCCCCCGGGACTCGGTAGATCCCTCGGTCGTGTCTGTTATCTCCAATAACGAGAATTGCAAACGATACCGACCATTCTCTTTCACCAACTCGCCACCAACCTGTTCGCCAATCGGTTGTTCGGTGTCCGCCGAATCACGAAAGTCGAAGGCCAAATTCGGACGCTGAACTGCCGAGTCCAACAGTTCCACCAATCCCTCGGTCGAACTGACCCACAAATCCTTGGCTGTTCTCTGGACCGACGCCAACGCGGCAAAGACCCGCGCGAATATTGGGTTCTTGGTCTCGGTCGCCAAGAAGTCGTCAACGCGTTGCCGCAGTTCTTGCTTGGCCACCGCGGGCGCCGACTGGAACTCCTCTTCCATTCGCGTACGCTGAACTTCGGACAACAGGCGGCTCAAGGCGAACATGGCAGCCGGCTTGGACTGGATCTCTTCCAGCAGCGCGGTCTCTTCGTTCGAAGTCATCAGGCCTTCCGCAAAGCACCACAGTTCGGTGTACGTCGCCATGTCGACCACGGGATCACCCGACGAGACGACTGGGTCCGCAAAATTCAGGTAGCGCAACAGCTGAGCGGGTAGGTTTAACGTATTCTCGTTATCCATGGTTTGCTTTTCTTTGGTACAGGCGTTCCAATTCACCGACGATGAATTTCGTCACGCGAGACAAGTCTTCCCCCACGGATTTACTCCGCTTCCCTAAGACCTCGGCCATTTCTTCGTTATTGGGCATCGGCCCGCCTCCCGCAGTTGTTTCCAAGTTTCGGATCGCCGCAAGGTAATCGTTACGGCGTTCTTGCAAGCGACGATAATGCCGACAGTACTCGCGAACCACCGGCCACTTCTTTACCAACTCATCAGTCGTATCTGAAATTTGCTGCAACGTCTTGGCACTAGCCCACTGCTCGATCGCGAATAATCGCCCTTCCTCGATCCCCAAGGCGTGCAATTGCTTTCTCAAATAAATTGCATTGTTCAGTTCCTGCCGCACCAAAAAATTCCTCGCTCCGACTTTGTCCGAAGCGGATTTCAATTGCGCCCGATGTGCGTTGTTGCGTTGTTCGACATGGCTGTTCAAAACGTCCAGCCGATGATCGATCATCGCTTCCTTGTTTGACCCTTTCGCGTCGGACTTGGCCACATCCAAAACCAAGTCGTAGTGCTCGCGGTACATGACGTTGCTGACGTAACGTAGCAATTTTTCATCCGACCATGTAGCTAGAATCTGTTTGGATTCAGATACAAATTTCAAGTAATACAACACGGCCACCGCACGCCGGGCTCTCGAATCTACGGATCGGATCGCCGCCCGCACCCTATCGAACTCCCGTGGGCGAGGTGCCGGGTTCGATCGGCGGGTGGGCAATCCTCGCTGGAGCTCTCGAGGCACTCCGTCAACTTCAGACTCGTCTGCCGCAACCGCATTGGCCAGCGGGTCGCTAGTTCCAGACGACGAATCATCCAGGCGAGAATGAGTTTCCGAAACCATCCGATCCCGCACTCCCTTGCTTTTCAAACTGTCGCGCGCGTGATACACCGCGCAACGGGAAAGCCATCGCGCCAAGTCACCAATTTCTGCCTTGTAGGGTCGCATGATCGATACAAGTTCAGCGACCTGGATCAGTCGCAACTCAAATGCTCCCCAGATCTCCTCGAACAATGGTCGCTGGTTGACACTCGACAAAAACTTCCGCAACGTCAGTTGAACGATGCCCATCAAGTAGCGATCATTAACAAGTTTCTCAATTGCGGATCGTTGTCGATCTTCGTCATCGCTAAACAGGTCGGTCAGCCACGGCTCAACGGGCCACTTGCTCGGATCAACCGGGAGCTCCATTCGAATCATGTATCGACTTTCCAGCGTGGTTTTGCGGACTTTAGTTCGTCCGGCAATCTTAATCCGGCCACAAGCTGAAAGCAACCGAATGCGTTTGCCACTCTGGTTCGCATGGCCGTTTTGTTGAGGTCGTGTTGCCAGGACCAGCGATTGCAATGCCGCGACAACCGGGTCAATTATCCCAGCAAACCATCGCTTGACGATCAGGAAGCGGCGACCACGAAAAGGAGCCGACGAATGCGCTCCTACCGATTCCCGAGCGAGTTAGGTTTTTCCAAGATCGGCACGCCGCACGAGGGACAAAATGTCGCTCGCCCGTATTCTTTCTGGCAACTAGGGCAATAGCCCTGTGTCGCCGACTCGAACGTTGGTTCCGACTTTCGAGCGGCAGTCGCACCATGACTGGCCGACGCGATATCGCGGTTGGTGTCCAAAGCATGTTTACTGAAATCAACTATCGCATTCCGGGCTTCAGCGTCTTTCCGACGCTCGGCCTCGAGCTGCGCCTGGTGGTCCTTGATCCGTTGTTCCGATTGGGACTTCTGTTCTTGGAGACGGGCTTCGTAGTGCCTTCGTTCTGCTTCCGCCAAATCTTTTTGATGCTGAGCCGCGTACTTCTCACGCAAGACATTCGCGGCATCGGCACTAGCCGCTGTCAGCATGGCCAGCGTTTGTTCGGGATCGTGTTGTTGGCTCGCCGCGTCAGCAATGGCCATTCCAGCGATCAACCGACCTTTTTCCAGATCCGATACGGCAATTAGCGATCCGGCTTTCATGCCGGCAATCGTCTCCAAACGCTTTTGCTCGGCTTCCTGCTCGCTTCGGCGCCGCTCCTGTGCGATTTCCGCACGAAGCTGTCTCCGCTCCAGATCCAAAGCGGCAAGTTCACGCATCGTCGTTAACTGGCGATCCGTTGTGGCGGAGTCTTTCTTGGTTTGGAATTCGAACTCCGTTTCGCGTTTCTGCTTCTCAAGCTCCAGTTGTTGTCTCTGAATCTGTTGCTCCTTTTCCGCAAACCGAATTTCTTGCCGAATCGTTTCATCAAAGTTTTGCCGGTTTTGGTCCAATTCGATTTGAAATCGTTGAGCCGCGGACGCCAAGTCGGCTTCCAGCTTTTGACGAGCCGCTGCGATATCGGCATGGCGCCGAACAGACTCCAAGTTCGTTTGGGAGTTCAGTTGCTGGAGTTGTAGCTCCGATTCTCGTTCCAGTTCCGCCCGTTTGAACTCGAATTCTTTTTCCGCAGCCCGGTCGCGAGCCTTGCGTTTCAATTGCTGCAAACGAAACGAACTCCGGATATCTCGTTCTTCGCGTGACGAATCAATTTCGTGCGCCAGTTCGTCGAGTTCCCGCGCCTCAATCAAGTCTTTTTTCTGTAGCTCATATCCGTGTCGGCGTAGATCCGCCTTGAGCGACTCCAAGCGTTTGGTATCCGCGGTATCTTCCTCAGCCGTTCGCAATCGATTCATGCGTTCCAGCTTTTTGTCGGCTTGTTGGATGTCACCCATTTCGTGTCGAAATTCTTGCTGCGCCCGTTCCTTGACCAGCTGCGCTTGGTCGGCGAACTCAGATAATGCACGTTCCAAGTTGAATTGTTCCTCTTGAGCTTCGAGCTTATCGCGAACGGGATCGCGGACTTCGACCAAGAGGTATCGTTCATCTACTTCGATTCCTAGTTCATTGAACCGAAAGTAGTTGGTGAGGTCAAACGTCAAACGTTGGACCAGTGACGGGTCATGGATCGCTTCCTTCGAAGACACCTGTCGAAGGATCGCTTGGCACGTGGCAAACACGGCATCTGCAGTGGCATTTTCCAAGTCTCCAACCGTCAGATATTGCTCAAACGACAACCGGCTGACCAACGCGCGAACATCACGAATTCGGACTTCGCCTTCTACTTGAACCACCACGGAGCCGGCCCCAGCGAGACGGCACATCCGTGAGCCCCAATACAATCGCACTGCAGCCAACGAAACCAAAATGACCTGCACCTCGGAACGGCCCTTCACGAGATCGATGAGCGTGCCAGTCCAGTCTTGAACTGGATGTTGGCCAGGTTGGTCCAAGATCGCTTCAATCCGACCTGACCGTAGCACGATCGCTTGCATGCCTTCGGGAACCGAAATGGTTTTATTCACCAACCCCGTGCACTCCGCAGTCGTCAAACGAATGGCAATAACCCCCGACTTGCTGCCGGGGAACGAATTTGGCTGCGTGTTTTGATTGGTCATTTTGAACTCCTTGCGATGCGATTATGGTTTTGCCAATTGGTCAATTGTACGATTAATGAACACTACTCGGTTGGGGACAGAACCCAACCAAACCCAACAATCTGGGCCAGCTTTAGGTCGTTCTCGGCGGCCACCCACCGCGCGGCAGCCAAGGCCTCGTCGAGCCTGACCCCCTTAACCTGAGCCCATTGCCCCAAGTTGACCGTCCGTGGCAGCGGTAGCATCGACTGCAACTCGGCAATCAATTCCGGCAAACTTCGCTCCGGCTTCCAAGACTGCCAAACGTCCTTTATCGCAGCAGCCGGTAATTGCTCGGAGCAATACCGTAGCTGATGACCAAGCGTGTCGGACAAGACAACGGCACAGCCTGGTCCCAACACGTCGCTCCACGGCTCCCCTTGCAACACGGTTTGCATCAGTTCTGTCGGCCAGCCATCGATCGCTGCCACCAGGAATACAGTGGGACAGGCCGCTGTTTGGACCGACGCCAGCCGTGCCTTCTTCATCCAGCGAATCAATGTGGAACGAAGCGCGGAACCATAGGCGTGGATGTCTTGGTCCGAATCCACTTGGATCTGGCACACCAACCATTCGACGCGCATTACTTCGCGGTCGTTCGTCGTACGTGCCGATGAACTCCCGGTTCCAACCGCTCGAAAGCCCTGGTGAACGGTGGAGTTGATTGGTTCGAGGGCTTCCACTCCTACCTTGCATGGCGCCAAAGCCTGCCATTCCACATCCACCAGCAGACCACTGGGCACGTCCCGAACTTTGCTTGACTCGTGCAGACGGCGACCTAACAAGCGAGCAAAGTCTTCGACCACTGACATCGCTTCGAAGGAGACGAAAGCCGATGAGTGATGATCTGGCCGGAACTCGGCCTGAACAACACAAGTCTTGCACTCCGCCCCCAGGGACGATGTCGTAAGCGACACATCCCACGACAAAGTGGGCTGCGATGGTCGCGGCGCGACCCGATCAGGAAACGGTGGCGGGACCACGACAGGTGCCGCTAACGTTCCAGCTGGGACCGATTGCTCGGTCGTCGTTGTACAACGCCTACACATGACGGCACGACCATCCGCCGACGGCACTTCGCGTCCAACCATGAACGGTCCCACAATCGAATCATGACACCGACAACAGGCAACTGGAAAGCCCGCTGTAGGCTTGTTTTGAACGTTCGCAGTTATTCGTTTCAGGAAACGGTCACGGGACGATATCATATCGGCTTTCACGGTGAATAATCGCGACTCAGGGGAACCATACAACAAGTAGTTCAATCCCCACACCGCCGCTGTTGGGAAATCGATTGCCAATTGCCTGCGAGCCTCCAGCAAGGCCATTCCAATCGGCATTCCCAGCATGAGGAACTCGTAACAGAAAATCGCAAATCGACGACCAAACTGATCATGATGCTTGCACGCGGTGCCCACCACGAGCTTCTGATGGCCTCGACAAAGACGGCGAACAAGACAGGTGCTTGCCTCTCGTTCAACGATCTGCAAAGTGCCACATCCATTGGCAAAGATAAACTTCGGCCAACAACCGGCTCGGCCGAGGTCTCCTGCATCCAAAAAACAGGTGTCACCTATTTTCCACCGCAGGGAATCCACGGCCGATGAACCGGTCGTTGAACCGCGACGCAAAACTTCCGCGTGACCGGCAAAATGAAGCCAGTCGTGCGTCTGTAAAAGTTCTTGCACGTCCGCGTTGGATCTTATCTCTCGCGGCGACTCCACTTCCAACTGCTTGACACTCCGCAAGCAGTTTCGGATTGCCATTCCTTCACGTTCCGCACCTGACAGTGAAAAATCAGGATTCGCCAAGATCGCGACTCGAATCTTCTCTGGCGATTGGTCGGGATTCGAATCCATGTCGGCAGGTCTGCCCAATAATCGTCGCCCGACATAGCAATGCCGAGACAATGGCTGATCACCGATTATTGCCAACTCCCATGGGACATCCAACAAATCCTCCTCGATGTGTAGCTCCAGAAACGCATGCGTCGACTCGTCAAGGTGCCTCGTAATCTGCTCACCAAATCCCTGCCGAATCTCTAGCCCGATCTTCTGCAATTCAGTGACGCATGTTGATAGCATGCGATCGTCCCGCGCCAATTGCTCATAGACCCGCCGCTGTTCCTTTCCCAGTCGCAGCAAGTTGGTCGCACTTGCCGAAGCGTAACACTCCACCAGCCCATCGGCAGCATCAGACAATCGGGCTTCCACCAAACAATCTTGGTTCTTTACGAGTTCTAAACGCATCTTATTTGTTCCACGAATGCATCTGACGCGACACCAACTCAAGGTAAATCAGAAAGCCCAAGACACCCATTCCAAGTATCCAGCGTCCACTTGAATCCGAAACGTAAGGCATCCAACCGAAAATGGCCACCCAACAAAGTATCAGGAAATATCCACCGATCGCTACCAGCAGTCCCAGTACCAACGGTTGGTCCATCAGTCGCACGATCCAACGAGAACACAGCCAAGGCAAACCCAAACCTATGCCCAACCAAATTGCAAGACGCCACAGGGTTCCGTACCCAAACTCGCTCGTTTGAAGATCCGGCTCGACGCTCGCGAGAACCGGCTCTGCCTGGTCATCCATCGTTGGAGCAGACTCGGTCCAGGATACGATGGCCAGCAAATGCGGACCCCCAAAAGTTTGGTATGTCAGATAAAGGCCTGCTCCCATAAGCATCAATCCCGTGAACAAAGCCGTGACGAACCCCCATTTGCACCACCTGAAGAACATCCGCAACATTCTGTATTCCTTTCCTTCGCCCCACGGATAAGAGGACCGCCGAGACGATCGGCCTGTTGGAGATAGGAATTCTTGAAGCGAGCTTTTGCGAAAATTCGATCGACGGACGTTTGGACTGGCCCGAGCAGCACCAAAGAGACGAAGAGAATCGGCGCTCGAGCGTTGGTTTGGAGCCCACGCGGCCGAATTCCTCGCTCCCCCATGCCCGCACTTCTTGAGCGTCAACGACGGCCCAGTTGCCAAAATCCCCGCAATCGCTACAGCCGTTCCAGCGATAACCGTGAATCGGGGCAGTCTCCGCCACTACACCTTTTTCCGGTGCTAGATTTTGGAGAAGACGAACGGCTCGTCGCTATTTCCTCGCCCCAGTGATCGGCGCTCCCTCATGGCTAAGAAAGAAACAACTGCTCCCGCTGCGGACCCCACTGCTCCAAAGTCCGGCCCAGGCCTGATGGGCAAAGTCGTCGGTGCTATGATTATCGGAGTGATCGTGCTCGTGCAGGCGGGTCTGGTTTACTTCCTGTTGCCCAATCCCGATGTCATCGCTAACCGCGTCCGCGACGAAGTCAAAAAGGAACTGGACAGCAACAAAGAAACGACGCCCGATGTCGCGGTCGCCGAACAACAAGGAGAACAGGCCGAAGTCGAATTGGGTACCTTCACTTTGGCCATCCACCAACCAAGCTCCAATACCACCCTCAATCTAACCTGTCGCGTGATGGGTACCATTGAAAAGGCCGAACAGCCCGAATACGACAAATTGCTCGAGAACAACAAAAACCGGCTCCGCGAACGTATCATCATCGAATTCCGCAGCGCGGAACTGGACGAGTTGACCGACCCCGGTTTGGGCTTGCTAAAGCGACGCATTTTAGAGAAAAGTAATCAGTTGTTGGGCAAACCACTGCTGAAGACCATCATGTTCCCCGAATACAACTATTATCAGCAGTAAGCCAACAGCGATGGCGTACCATGGCTTGATTGGCTACCCTGCAACACGTCCTGTGCCTTGAGTTTGAAATTGGAAACCCGTCATGGATGACACTTCCGGATCAAAATCCTTCAAAAGCGATGCCGGTTCGCGACATGGCAGCACCCCTCCGCCTGTTTCTGTGGGGGACGATATCCAGGTGCTCTTGGAACAAGCCGAACGAGCCATCTCGTCGATCAACGAACCCGCCCAGTCCAAAGCGGCCGGAATTCGTCCCTTCGAGCTAGCAGAATTGGCGGGCTCGGCACCGAATCAAGAAAAAGCGTCCCTGTCGCTGCTCCGTGACGTTGAGCTAGAACTCAAGATCGAACTCGGGCGCTCGCGGATGCCGATCGAGGACCTCATGAAGTTGCGAAAAGGCTCGGTCGTTCCGCTCGATAAGATGGCCGGCGACCCGGTCGATGTCTTCGTCAACGGACGTTTGGTGGCCCGCGGTGAAGTGTTGGTCTTTAACGACAACTTCTGTGTTCGGGTCGCTGAACTGGTTTCCGGTGACCAAAGCTAGCACTCGGACATCACTGGCCCACGATCCATAAAAAGAAGCGAGCCAAAGTTTCAACATTGGCTCGCTTCCGTAAGTTCCGCTTGGGGCGCATCTCGCCCTATAACATTCGACCGTTGAATCGACCAAGCCGAAGCCCAAGGGCCTGGACCAAGTTGCCGCCCAAAGCACCTCGCAGTCCAGAGTAGTATCGTGTTTCGCTTATTTCGCTTAGACCGTCGCGACCGAAGGCTCGAACCACGATTCGGCTTCCGCAACCCACTCGCTGCGGTACTGGTTCAAGGCTTCCACTTGCCAATAGACTTCGCGCCGCGTGGCGGGATCGTCTTCAGCGATGGCGAGCGAACGACGCTGGCTGTACGGTTGACCATTGCGACTCGGCTGAGAAATTCGATAGTCCGAAGTACGCTCGGCCACTTCTTGGCCCACGAGTTCCACGTTGCAACCGTCGGACAGCCCGGTCGAAACGGTCTCGGTGCGTTGGTAGTCGAGCTGTTTGCTAATCACGGCTGGGCCGGACCCATTCTCGCGCGTCGAGCCGGGGACGACAGCGCCCGGATTCAGTTGTTGGCGCAGTTGGCGGAGACGATGACGAGCGGCGTCGGCCACCGTCCGCAAATGGGGATTTCCCGACCCGTTCCGTCGTAGTCGGGGCAATTGTCCCTCGTTTCTGCCCGCCACCGAATCGATTCGACTTTGCAGCGGAGCTTTGGGAGTCAACTCCCCCCGCACGACACGGACATTCGCCGGAGCCGCGATTCCAATCCGAATCCTATTATTGCTGATTTCCAGGATTTCGATGACGATTTGATCCCCGATTACGATGCTTTCGTTGCTCTTTCGGCTCAAAACTAACATGGCGTGTTCCTCTCGCGAGTCCAACTGGGTTGCAAAAACCGGCACTCGTTGCCGGACTAGCGAACATCATCGCGAGAGACGTGACACATGAGGTCACAGCGGTTTGGGACGGCTATTTGCCGGAAAAGGATGAGCCCGAAGCTCACAAATGGGATTGTCCCGATGGATGCCTGACTGGCCAGCTAGTTGTAGCTGACCAGTCAGCGCTCCCCTGGCACAAGGCCAGAGGTGGCGGAGCGTTACGAAGCGTTATTGGGTGGCGGCTCAGGACGGCCGACGGGGAGCAACTTTACCAGCTGATCGCGGCGCCATCCGAGCAATTGAATAACTTGCGGATATCGTCTTCGGACGTGGACGGGACAATGTTCTTCACGGAGCCGTCGGCCATCGCGACCGTCAAACCGCCTGGATCAGAACAGCTCTGGATTAGACGCACGGCTTCATCGACGCTGACGTCCCGTGGTTCCGCCCAAGCGATATCCGACTCGCGGAGTTCCAACAGCATTGCGGTATTGGATGCCCCATCAGCGATGTCGCGCATTTTTCGTGGCCCCTCAACTCGCAACACCGTATCCGTATCGACCACCGCGACAAAAGCTGTACGGTTGGTGCCTTCCGTATCCGGGCATCTTGGAGAAGTAAAAGCCCTGACGGTTTCGTTGGTCAGCGACACATTAGCCGGATCGTCCCAGGCTTTATTCCGTTGCAACCCTTCGTAGATCCGGGCCTCCTCCATGAATGGCAAGATTTCAACTCGCCAACTTAGCAATGGCTCGGATCCAGCACCTGTTGATTGGGCGGCAGGCAATTCGCGATTAGTCATTTCGTAATTGAGCAAAGCCATAGAAATCTGCTTAGCAGAGTTCTGAACCATGGCTCGTTGAGCAGCGACCCTTGCTTGCGAAATCGCGGGCATCAACAGCATGACCAAGCCTCCGATCACACACACGGCCATCACCAACATCACGGCAAGAATGATCAAGACAATCAGCACGACGTTGCTCTTGGCGCCCCCAGATGGAGCGGCGGGAAACTTGGCGGGGTTGGCATAGGGAGCGGACATGTTTGATTCCCTGGTAAGGCTCCACGCCGGACATCGACTGCCGAGCCGATCCAATTCGGAGTGGACGGATAATGGGCGCGATTCATCTCGCGTGAAGCCTATCCTAACATACCTCGCCCGCGGAAACACACCCAGCAACAGGCCAACGCCGGGCGCCAAAAAGAAAAATGGGGTTCCCGGAGTCTGCCCAAGCGCAAAATGGCTCTCGCTGGACAAGCATATCCAGCGAAGTACAATAACGGCCGTGGACCGTTGGCCGCTATTCCGAATAAAGTCCCCCGCTACGCCGGTGTCGGTCCATCATCATTGGCCGTCGTCCCAGGCCAACGACTTCAAAGAGACCTGGCACCAAGACAACTATGGTCGACGAAGCACATCGGGTACTCGCGGCCTTGCATCCGGTTGAAATCTGGAATCTCCCGGATGAAGTGCTCTTGAAGGCGGCAGAACGCCTCGACATGGCTCGCTCGCCAGCAGACCTTGCCTCTTGGCTCCATGCTCGATTGCGCGAACACAATCGCCTGCCGCGCGAACTACGATCGGTCCCGCCGGTTTGGCCTCGTGGTGTTGCGTTTCCGTTGGCCGGTGAGCACGGCGGAAAGATCGGCTTTGTCAGCGCCAGTCCTTATGCTTCGTTTCCGAATCGTCCCCACCTATCCCCGCGCGCCGCCATTGCCGATCAACTCCGCGAGAAGGACCAAGGGGCTCCGATTGAAGCTGCCGCAAAAAAGATCGTTGATTACTTCAATCGCGATTTCAAATTGAACTTGCCGACCTCGGTTTGGACGCCCGAGCGTGCCGATGGTGATTCAATCGGGCCCCGTCTTCGCTCCGGCGCCTGTGCCGGTGACGACCTTTTATCGGGCGCCAATCGTGACGATGCAGCCCGTACCGCGGGTGGTGACTCGCTACCGCCCGATT
>JAEUIP010000164.1 GCA_016795075.1 Planctomycetaceae bacterium
AAGAAGCTTCGCGACAAGCCTTGATTCAAAAAGTCTTGAAGTCAGGCTCAGCGATGGGTGCTCCTGGGGAAGAAATCGACAACGACCCTTCACGCGAATGGCCGCGCTACGATGAATTCTGCCGCGCCAAAGGCCAAGAATAGTCGGCCTGAATCGTTTTCGGCTGTTGCCAGGAATACGACCAGTCGAATCAACCCTGTTTTTTTAATAGTAACGAGACACGAACAATGAAGCGATATTTCTTAGGCCTTGCGCTGTTGCTAAATGCCGTCAGTGCGCTGGCAATCGCCGATGAAACCGTTCCGGCAAGGGCCCAGAAAACTCCCGTTGCCTTGGTCGGCGGTACGGTACATCCCATCAACGGTTCGGCCATTGAAGATGCGACCATTGTTTTTGACGCGGGCAAAATTGTCGCTGTAGGCCAAGCAGTTGAAATTCCTGCCAATGCCGAGGTGATCTTGGTGGACGGCAAACACATTTACCCGGGCATGTTCGAGTCCCACACACAGTTGGGCTTGAAGGAACTGGATTCCGTGCGTGCCTCGATCGATGAATCGGAAGTCGGAAATATCAATCCCAATGTTCAAGCGTCGGTTGCCTTGAATCCCGACAGTTCGCTGTTACCAGTGGCGCGAGCGAATGGAGTCTTGCTGGCGCTAAGCGCGCCCACGGGTGGCCTTGTTTCGGGTCAAGCCGCCGTTATCCAGTTGGATGGCTGGACATATGAAGACCTGACGTTGGACGCCCAAGCTGCGATGGTCGTCAATTGGCCGGGTCCGTCGGGACGAGGAGGCCGCCGGGGTGGCCGCGGAGCCATAGCGACCACGAATTCCGATCCCTTGGCCGAGTTCAGAAAGTTGATCGAGGAAACGCGACGATATCGAGATCTGCGCACCCACCAGCCGGAACAACAGCCCATCGATTTGCGGTTGGAAGCCATGAGCAAAGTGATCATGCGTGAGATCCCCATGTTGGTGGCCGCAAACTCGCTATCACAAATTGAAAGTGCGGTTGCCTTCGCAGTTCGTGAGAATTTACGTTTGATCATTCTTGGTGGCTATGACGCCGCCGACTGCGCAGATCTATTGAAGCGACACGATGTCCCAGTGGTGATAACGTCGGTTCATCGCGTCCCGCAAGGACGTAGCGATGCTTATGATGCCAGCTATACGTTGCCAGCTCGCTTGCATGCCGCAGGTGTTCGGTTTTGTATTTCCGGATCGGGCCGCAACGATTCATGGAACAGTCGCAATCTGCCGTATCATGCGGCAACCGCGGTTGCGTTTGGGTTGGATGTGGACCATGCGATGCGGTCGATCACACTCTCACCGGCCGAAATCTTTGGCGTGGCCGATCAAGTTGGTTCGCTAGAAGTGGGAAAAGACGCGACGTTGATTGTTACCGATGGCAATCCGCTGGAAATCCCAACACAAACGGAGATGGCGTTTGTCCAAGGTCGACGACTGGACTTGAGCTCGAAACACACCCGTTTGCGCGACAAGTATTTGCAAAAATACGAAGACAAGTAGTCGCCTACCGGATCATGGAAAGGACAATGGCATGTTTCGCTTGACCGTTTTGTATGGACATCCAACGGATCCAGCTGCGTTTCAAAAGTATTATCACGAAGTTCATATTCCTATCGCGAAGAAGATGCAGGGACTTCGTGGCTGGACGATTGGTGTCTGCGAACCCGTGGTGTTGGGAGAACGTCCACCCTATTACATGATCGTGAGTCTATACGCCGATAGTCGAGCGGAAATGGATGCGATCCTAGCGTCTCCCGCTGGCCAAGCGACCATTGCCGATGTGCCAAAATTTGCAACGGGCGGAGTTACCTTTATCTACGATCAAGAACAAGTATTGCTGCCCTATTCGCTAGACACCCCGGCAAGCCAACTCCGTTAGCCGAACGCGGCGAAGAATTTTCCGCTGTGAAATCAGGCTCCAATGGGCGGACTACAACCTCTGCCGGTGTGAGCGAGCCTCTGGTTAAAGTGGGATCTGGAACAGCAGATGCCTGCAGGGCCGACACCATGTCGAGGGAAAGGCAAACAATAATGCTTCCGATCGTCGCCGTTTGCCGGCACATCCCGACAAAATCCACGTTCGAGCAAACGTAGCTTCCAGACCCGTCGCCAAACCGTGGCCGGGCGGGAGCTCCTGTTCAATTCTCAACTCCTTCTATTGTGTTTTCCGACGCAAAACATGAAGATACGTTCATGCGGCTTAACATTCCTAGATTTGGAGCCGCGAAGCACAGTATAGAGTTGAACGCTTATGAATTTTGGCGATATTCCGATCTATGACGACGACGTGCTCAAGTTGTTGGCGCGTTTTTCGTTCAATATTTTCTTTCTATTCTTGATCGTCAAGTTAGCGATTCGTCCGACGACTCAAGATCGCGACTTCGCTTTTTCGGTCGTGATGATGAATGTCGCTGTTTTCTTCATTTGTTTTGCGCTCAAGAAATTGGAACTTGGGTTAGGCATGGCTTTGGGTTTGTTTGCGATTTTCGGTGTCTTGCGATACCGGGCGGAAGCAATCAACAACAAAGAAATGACCTACTTGTTTATTGTGATTGCCATCGCGGTCATCAATGCCCTTTCGAATCAAAAAACCAGCTTTGTCGAGTTGATCTTGATCAATTCCATCATCTTGACGGCTTCATTGGTCAAGGAATCCACTTTCTTGCAATTCTTGTTTTTGTCGAAGCCAAGTATTGCGGATAAGAATGCAGCGATCGATTCAAAAGGGAAAGCCAAAAAGGACGATGGGAAATCCAATGAGAAGTCGTCACTCAAACGGTCCGCAACAGAAAATGATCCATCACCCGACGTAGACAAAAACGACGACGACAAGAAAGCCGCCAAACGCAAGCTATCGATCGTTTACGATCGGTTGGAGTTATTGGCTCCCGTTCATGCGGAGGCATTGCTGCACGATTTGCAACAACGAACGGGCTTGCCGATTCAGAGGTTGCGGGTGCAGGACGTTGATCTCACGACGAAGTCCGCGACGATTTCTGTTTGGTTAGCAGACGCGGATTCTGAATAATCGATTGAATTCGCAAACGACAATTCGAAATGAAGTGCTCTATGAAATGTTGGAAAATGTTGATTTGGTCGCTTGGCTTTGTCGCTTTGTTTGTGACGATGTTGAGCCTCCCGGCGGCTCGAGCGCAGGACGGTGAGACCTTTTACTCCGGTGCTCAAGTCCACGAGATTCGGATCGAATTGACGGCCAATGATTGGAAGGCACTCAAGTCCCAACAACCCAATCCGGCCGGCTTTACGGGTGGCGATCCTTCGGAGAGTAACTACACGTATTTCAAAGGTGACATTTGGATCAACGGTCACCAGACAAAAAACATTGGCATTCGCAAAAAGGGTTTTTTCGGCTCGAATGATGGTACGCGACCGTCGCTCAAAGTCAAATTTGATGAGTACGAAAAGCAAGAGCCGATCAAAGACGTGGACATGTTGACGCTGAACAACAACAAACAAGATCAATCTTTGGTGAGTCAGTATTTGGCGTACCAAGTTTTTCGCGACGCGGGAATCCATGCTCCGCGGAGCAATTTCGCACGTGTGACGGTCAACAACAAGTATCTGGGGATCTATTCGAATGTGGAGAGTATCAAGAAGCCGTTCCTAACTCGGGAATTTGGTGATTCGAAAGGGGCGTTGTACGAGGGGACATTGTCGGATTTCCATCGAATTGGCAACAAGAACATCGAAGCCAAGAACAAGACCGCTGAGGATCGCAGCAAATTGGAGGCCCTCTCGGCATTGTTAGCCGAGTCCGGAGATTTGCCGCTCGACAAATTGGACGTGTTGATTGACTTGGACTATTTTCTTCGTTATTGGACCGTGGAAAATTTGCTTGGTTTTTGGGACGGTTACGCGGCCAATCAAAACAACTACTATCTCTACTTCGACGCCAAGAGCGGCAGAGGCTACTTTATTCCCTGGGGTGCGGATTGGGTCTTTACGAAGTCGGGACCGTTTGCCATGTTCAGCACCCCGCCTCCAATCGTCAACGCGCAGAGTATCTTGGCGAATCGACTCTACCGAACTTCGGGCATTCCCGCTCGGTATCAGCAGGTAATGACGGAAGTTTTGGATCGAGCTTGGAACGAGTCGAAGATGTTGGCGACGATCGATGAATTGGAGGAAAAATTAACTCCATTTTTAGGGCCTTCGCAACAAGAAACCGCTCAATCCATGAACGAAGTCCGGGCCTTCATCAAGGAGCGTCGTTCCTTTGTCCTGAATGAACTGGGCAAAGGTCCCGCATCCGTGCCGGATCGTCCGCGCAGTCCCGCCTACTTGGTCCCGATCGGAACCGTGACCGGTAATTTTGCGACGACTTGGGGGCCACTGGAACCGGGAGACGAACGCGGTGAAGCAACGTTGCAGGCCCATTTGGATGGGAAAGAAATCACTTTTGAACGCGTGAATGTTTCGATCACCGATTTTGAACCACCCCGTTTTGGTGGAGGGTTTAGTGGATTTGGCGCGCCGACGGTTCCCTCGTTGCAGTTGGTCTTCATTGCCAAGCGAACGGACCAGCCTTCGCTGATGTTGACCGTGACGTTGCCAACGGATCGACTGACCACGGATAAACCGATTCCGATTCATGGTCAACTAATGGAGGTTCCCGTCGCGGGACCGAACGGAAACCGCGGTCCTGGCGGATTTGGTGGTCCCGGCGGCGGACCGGGATTTGGACCGGGCGGCTTTGGTGCCAATCGAACACTTCAGGGCACGATCGATTTTAGCGAAGTCGAAATGAGCGACGGAGCGTCCGTCAAAGGCTCGATCCAATTGGAAGCTCTGGAAAGCCGTGGAGGTTTATTTGGCGGCGTTGGGTTCGGTGGTCCACCATCGCGACCGCAATAACGTTCAACTTGCCAACCAACCCGCAAGTTCCGCATAGCTGACCAGCGTCAGACTGGCTGCCACATAAAACACGATGACACCGACCAAAAACATGGGAACGAGAAATACGTTTCGGGCGAGGTCCAGATCGCGCAGATAAAGTTCTGTCGGCAGCTTGCCGGAAAGTTCATCCAATCTGGGGCGGAATTGGATTTTGATCAGCCGTAGCGCGACACAAGTACGAGGATACTTAAGAAACTATCAACTCTGGTGTCGATAGCCAATCCCGAACGACTAGTATCATTATTTGCCAAGCAATTGACGATCCTCCGCGGACAGTTTGGCGACCGGTACATTCATGACCTTGCCTGTTTTATCTTCCAGGACGACATCATTGCCGCTGAATTTGACAAACTTGGCCTCGATCGAAAAAGATCCCGTGGCGTCTTTCCAGGTTCGCAATTCTCGCAGGGCGGGATCGACCTTTCCAAACATCGCATCGCGCAGTTCGGTTTCCGTGACGGTATTCAGGACCGTCACACTTCGCGTTCCGCGTGACGACAACATGGTTTCCGTACCAGCGACGAACACCGGAGCGGGCGTGACGGTTTGGCCTTGAGAAAGCCCAACGGTCGACTTGACCCACAGCAAATAGAGGGCGTCATTATAGACCACGATCAAGTCGTGTTCGTTGAAAGCTTCCAACACAACGGCTTCATTCATAAACCCAATCTTCTTGGCGTCGCGCGGGTCCAAGTAGGGCCCCCCATGCATCAAGAGGGCAAAGACCGCGTCGTCATTGGCATCGGGCTTCAGCAACGCCTTGACTTCTTCCAGCTTCGATACGTAGCTCTGTTGTTCGGCAATTCGAGCCCGTTTCACGCCATCGTTGCGAAAATAGTAACGTTCGTTGGAATTACGCTTCTCCAGGACCACATCGGAGGCGATGTTTCCGGGGATCCCTATTTCACCTTTTCGCATGGTCTCGAGTCGTGTTTTTGCTTCCGTAGCAACCGAACGAAGGTCCTTCGCCAATTCTTTGTATTCGCGCCGGCCCCGAGCGATATACTCTTCCAAGGCACTCGCCGGGATTTCCCCTCGCGTGATCATGCTCTTAGAAGTCTCTGGACTGACTTCGGCCATTTCGACTTTGCCAACACCGTCCTTTAGCTCGACCAAACTAGCCGATTTTGCCAATCCAATGGCACGCAAGATGTCTTCGTTTGAGATACCGAAATTGAGGTTCTGGGCATCGCCCGTGGAGCCCAACGTGCTCATCGCGACGACTTGTCCTTTGGCGTTGATCAATGGACCACCGCTGTTTCCTCCCGAAATCGCGGCATCAACTTGAATCCATGTTCCCTCGGCTTTGGGCCGACCGACCATCCCGCGGAATTCGTCGCGCTGCCGAATGGCGCTGACGATGCCACGAGTCGCCGAAAACGACAAACCTTGCGGACAGCCCAACGCGACAACTTGTTCACCCTTGCGAGGCAATACCGGAGCGACCGTAATGGGCTGAAAATTCGAACCTTCGATTTTGGCGATACAAATGTCTCGCGGAGCATCGACGATGTAGGTACCCTTGATCGGAAATTTCCGCCCGTCATCAAACACGGCGACGGCCGAACTAGCACCAGACATCACATGCACGTTGGTCACCAACAACCCATCAGCAGCAACAATAAAACCGCTGCCAATCGAATTCCCTTCCGCTCCACTGACATCGATTCGCACCACGCTCCGTTCGCCGCGTGAGATGACATCCGACAGTTCTTCTTGAGCCGATACCGGTGCACCAAACCCGCCAACAAACAACAACACGACCCACAAAGAATTGAATGAGTTCTTGGAAAGAAATCGAACTCGCTTGCTACTCAACAAATAGGAAATCACTTTAGCTACCCTCGTCCCGGTGAAAGAAATTCATGGCGTCGTGCCCAAACATTCGACTCCATCATCGTTCGGTCGGAGGAATTTTACACGCCGAAAATCCAAAAAGAAACATGATCAGAAGGATCGGTCAGATCAGACCGATCAGACGGATCAGTCGGATCAGTCGGATCAGACAGATCAGTCGGATCAGACAGATCGGTCGGATCTGAACGATCCTAACCAGATCCCGACCCCGACAATGGCAACGGCGATCCACCAGGGCGTATTACCAATTCCCCACCACCACGGACTCCAAGCTGGCGGTCGGGGATGGACTTCGACCACAATCAGCGCCGCTTCACGTTTGGAAGCCTCTTGAACGATCCGTCCATTGGCGGCAATTTCCGCGGAGATGCCTGTGTTGCAGACCACCAAATGCGGGGTTCGGTTTTCCACGGCTCGAAAAACATTACTGGCCAAATGGAGGTCCAAGGCGCTGGAACCCCAAAACCATCCATCATTGCTAATATTCAGGAGCGCATCACATTGGGACCGACCTGGGGAGATTGCTTCCTTTCCGGAGTCGTCCGTCAGATAACGGCGGATCACTCGACCAACAACACTCTCGTAGCAGATACTTGGGATCAAACGCCGGTCTTTCACCTCAAAAACGGTCACGCCAGAACCGGGCGTCAAACCGCGTCTCATGGGCGCGAATTGGTAGAACCACGGGAATACGTCGCCTAACGGCAAGTACTCCCCAAACGGCACCAAATGGGTCTTGAAATAGCGACCTGCGACCTGTGCGTTGGGATCAAAGAAAATGGCCGCGTTGTAATCGGCGTCTTGGACCGGTTCGAAACTTCGCATCCCGACGACCATCGGGACACTCGTTTGGTAGGGATAGACGCCTTGGGGACCGGTACCGGTTGTCTCGCGTACTTGAAATGGCAATTCTCTTTGGATTTCTTCCAACTGCCCCGGCGAAGGCCGACTCCCTTGGCAAACCTCGGATGAACTTTCTTCTTGTTCCCACAAGGCCTGATACTTCAGCGTATCGTACGGCAAGATATCCGTCATCGGAAACATGGACTCCGCCCAAACGACCAAGTCTGCCTGAGCTGCCCGCGCACGCATGGTTAGTGATTGATGCGTACGAAAACTGGCTATTTCTTGTTGCTGCGATTCTTCCGCCGAAAGTCCAAACTGTACATCACGAGCGCCCTGAACCAAAGCGACTCGGACGGAAGGTTCGTCCGTCGCAGCTATTTCGAAGTTGTTGTAACGGACGAAGCCGTACCCAATCAACGAACCCAAACTTGCCAGCAGCGTGAGCGTCGCCAGCCAAGCGTTTTGCCAACCTTTCGCGCGACTCAAGAAGACGACGGCAACCGAGCAGCCAACGAGAGCGATCAGGAAGCTCACAGTAAGCTCGCCGGCAATATCAGCCGTCTGAATCCAAAATGGAAATCGATACAGGCTGTGCCCCAAGAGTCCCATTGGAAACCCTGTGAACAACGTACAACGGAGCAATTCCAAACTGACCCACACCAACGGTATTACGAGAACCGGCGGCCAATTCGCTCGACCGATCAAACGTCGGGACACGGCGACCAGCAAAACGTTGTAAAAAGCAAAGTAGCCCGCCAGCACTGGCCAGCCAATCCACCCGGCCCAGTGTGGGAGTCGAATGAAATGAAACGTCACCATCCATTGCAAGAGTCCCCACCAGAAAACCATGCGCAGATTGATGGACGAACGTGTCGGAAGGCACAATAGCAAAAAAGTTGCCGGCGCGAAAAAGGCGAGCGGAGCTAGTCCGATTGGCGGCAACGCAGCAGCCATCAAGCCGGACGCGATGGCCACCAAACCCCAGCCGGGCAGAACGCCGATTGCCGAACTTCCGCTGGGACGAGGATCAAACCCCAGCCAGTAAGCCGCTCGTTCTCGAAGTGACGTTCTACGATTCAACGCCGGAAGTCCTATACCTTGGACTGAAACATGGCACTAATGGAACGATGCTGGTGAATTCGGCGGATCGCTTCGCCCAACAAATTCGACACCGTCAGGACACGTAGCCCGTTGATTTTGCCAGGTTCGCGAACGGGTACGGTATCCGTAATGACCACACTATCGATCCCAGCGTCGTTCAACCGTTGGACGGCATTGCCGGCAAATAAACCATGGGTCGCGGCGACGTGAACTTCGCGAGCTCCGCGATGTTTGACCAAGCGTACGGCACCGGAAATCGAGCTGGCAGTCGAAATCATGTCGTCGAACATCAGGCAGACCTTGCCCTCGACCGACGCCCCGATCAAATTCTCTTGTGTCGTCTCCAAAGCGCTGGTTCGCCGTTTATCGATGATTGCAATCGAACCTCCAAGTCGTTTGGCGTGGCCAACTGCCCGTTTGATGCTGCCTTCATCTGGGGAAACAATTACCAAATCTGTCGAAGGAATTTGCATGCCTCGAAAATGTTCATTGAGCACGTTCGACGCGTACAAATGATCGACCGGCACATCAAAAAATCCTTGGATTTGAGCGGCATGAAGATCCATCGCCAAGACCCGGTCCGCTCCCGCCCGAGTGACCAAATTCGCCACCAACTTCGCCGTGATCGGGACGCGACCTTCATCTTTGCGATCTTGCCGCGCATATCCGAAATACGGAATAACAGCCGTGACTTGCTTGGCGCTCGCACGTTTGCAGGTATCGATCATGATCAACAACTCCATCAAGGTGTCGTTGACTGGCGGGCAGGTGGGTTGAATCAAGAAAACGTCGCGGCCACGAACATCTTCAATCTTGCAATGGAACTCACCGTCTGGAAATGTCGACAACGTACAATCACCCAACATAATATTGAGTGATTGACAGATGTCCAAAGCCAACTGTGAGTTGGCGCGACCTGAAAAAATCTTCAACTCTTCCATGTGGTTTTCTATCTACGCGGAGTATTGCTGCATGGCCGCTTCAACAGCAGCCAATTGTTCCATCGTGTTGATACTCAGGGCTTCAATGGGCTGAAGTACAGGAAGCGCATCGACCGGCCAATTTCGCTCCAACATTTTGGTTGGGTAATCGGTCAGGTAATATTCCTGCTGTCGATTGCGATTGTCGATCGCATCTAGCACTTCAAACAATCTTCCTGCATCGAACACATACGTGCTCATATTGACTTCAGTGATCTTGCGTTGCTGTTCGGTCGCATCTTTTTCCTCGACGATGCCGACAAACTTGCCATCGGCAGAACGAACGATGCGACCAAGTCCCGTTGGATCGGGGCTATGCAAGGTTCCCAACAAACACGCCATGCCGTCGCGTTGGGCCGTCTCGAGCAGTTTCGAAATGGACGACGGTTGCAGCATCGGTGAGTCTCCCGCGACGATCACGACCGGTCCACGATGTGGTTCCAATGTCTTGCGGCAACACATCACCGCGTGGCCCGTCCCCAGTTGCTCGGTTTGTTCGGCGTAATCGAGATCCGCGTAATTAGCCAACGCCTCTCGAACCAACTCTTGTCGGTAACCAACGACGACCGTGATCCGACCAACCCCTGCCTGACGCAAGCTATCCAATACATACGTAATAATCGGTCGCCCCAAGGCCGGAACCAGGACTTTCGGCAAGTCGGTTTTCATCCGGGTCCCCTTCCCCGCCGCCAAAACGATAGCCATCGTGGAATGATGGCCAGATGGCTGGGAATTGCTTGGGGTGAACGATTGGGATGACGGATCCGAAGTCGACATGGGAAACGCCCAAAAATTAAACAGAGTTACACCAGAGACCAGTCGGCCGACCACCCTCGGTGGGTTCCGAACGGAAAAATCCGTTCAACAAACTTCGTGATTCGACCTCCGATCGATTGTGTTACAAATGGTTGAGTTTCGAAAGCCCCCATCCGAACTCGCTTTACAAATCGGGTCGGATGGTCGATAATCAGAAGCGACATCAGAATTTCTCAAATTGGCGCGGCCTTCGGAAATCTCTCCGAAGAACGTGCTTTTTTTGTTATGGTGATCGTTTGTTTTTCTTTTTCCCGCTGGAAATCGAGGATTGAGGCAATGGCCGAGTACACCCCAATGACGCAGGATGCCTACGATAAAAAGAAGGCTGAGATCGACTATTTGGAAAACGTCGAAATGCCCAAGATCGTTGAGGCTTTGGCGGCTGCTCGGGCCGAGGGTGACCTGAAGGAAAACGCGGAGTACCATGGCCAAAAAGAGGCTCAAGGGATGTTGGCAGCTCGCATCAGTCAGATGAAGAGTCAATTGGTGATGGCCAAGATCATTGATCCGACCCAGATCAAGACGGACGAAGTAGGATTTGGCGCGGTGGTGACGGTCTTCGACGAAGACTTGGAGGAAGAGGAAGTCATCACGCTGGTTGGCGCCGGCGATGAGGATTACGACAAAGGCAAATATTTGATCAGTAGTCCCATTGGGAAAGGACTGGTCGGAAAAAAAGTCGGCGAGTCGGTCGAAATCAAAGTTCCTAAAGGATCGATCAACTTCAAAATCCTCAAGATCGAATACCCAGGTTATTAAGCGGCAACGTCTGAAAAAGCGGCCAGACATCGGAATTCAGCCAATGGCCGTGGCACGCACGAACGGTTGCCTTGTTTTTCACAAGCCAAATTCGCGGCGAACAAGCAACCCATTCGTCCCGTCAGCCTTCACCAGGGCGTTGCCTCGGAGTCCCGGTGGCCGGTCTGTAAGAGCGAGCGGTCGTGGGATATAATCGGAGCCCGCAGGACTATCGAAGTCCGTTCGTCATCGCATCATTATTCCTTTGCAAGTTGGATCGCGCCAAATGCTGGCGGAAATCCAAGTTGGCAAAGGTCAAACATAAAGGGAGAAGCAAGCTTGGTCACCGAAACTCAAATTCAGGCCGCTCGTCGGAATCAGATTACGCCCGAAATGGAGTTCGTTGCGAAGCGGGAAAATCTGAGCCCGGAATTGATTAGGGCTGAGGTTGCGGTTGGGCGCATGGTGATACCCGCCAATCGTGTCCATTTGGCCGGCAAGTTAGAGCCAATGGGGATTGGGATCGCCGCGACCTGCAAAATCAACGCGAACATCGGAAACTCGGCGGTAACCAGCCGCGTTGGCGAAGAACTTGAAAAGCTGCATACGGCGGTACATTTTGGCGCCGACACGGTCATGGATCTTTCCACAGGAAAAGACATCGACAACATTCGACGTGGTATTATCGCGGCCAGCCCAGTTCCGATCGGTACGGTTCCAATCTATCAAATGCTCGAAGAGTTGGGCGGCCATATCGAGGACATGCGACCGCAACATTTCTTGGACATGGTGGAGCACCAAGCGAAACAGGGGGTCGACTACATGACGATCCACTGCGGTGTGTTATTGGAACATTTGCATCTAACCACTAACCGCGTCACGGGAATTGTCTCCCGCGGAGGCTCGCTGATTGCCAAGTGGATGATGTCGCATCGCCAACAGAATCCGCTCTATGTGCACTTCAATGATTTGTGCGACATCATGCGACAATACGATGTGACCTGGAGTCTGGGCGATGGTTTGCGACCGGGCTCGATTGCGGACGCCAGTGATGCGGCCCAATTTGCGGAACTCGACACACTGGGTGAGTTGGTCCTTAAAGGCTGGGAACAGGGAACCCAAGTCATGGTGGAGGGCCCCGGCCAT
>JAEUIP010000165.1 GCA_016795075.1 Planctomycetaceae bacterium
CTTCGGCTGTGAGTTTTGTATCGTTCAAAGTAGCCGATACAGTGACGTTCGTCGCACCGGCGGACTTGAGTACGAGAAGGACTGCGGCAACTCGTTCGTAAGGCACGTTTTCGGGTGCCTTGATAACGAAGCGATCCTCCAATTTTCCCACCACGTCCAACTTGAGTTCTTCCAGCGTTCGAGTTTGGTTATCCAGTTGGATCGTGCCGTCGACTGCGATCACTAGCGTGTGAGTTTTTGCCGTGGCGTCATCGCTTGCCGCGGGCGAATCCGGTGCCGCAATTCGTGGCATTTCAGCCGCAGGTGCTGCGGGCTTTCTCGGCGTGGAGCTTTCGCCGTCCGATTTCATGAAGACCGGTGCTAGTGCTTCTCGCAGCATCGGAGAGATCGGGGCGTCATCCAATGCAGCGTCGGCATATTGGGTCTCCGTTGGAGTCGCAGGATTCTTGAAGTCGTATCGGCGCAACACGCCTGGCTGGGCAATCCACAGATCCGTCGTTCCCTTCAAAGTGGCCGCGGCCCAAGTGTCGTGCCCATTGGGCAATTCCACCTTATGCACGAGGTTGTCCTGGCCTTGCTGAAAATACACGAGACTGGCTTCGTTCAAGACTCGCTCACCAACGGCTCGGCGATCCACCGACAATTTCAAACTATCCGAAAGTGAGTACCATCCGGGACCGGTTGCCACTCGTGGGCGTTTGTCAGCATCCGCGTCCACTGGCAAGACGCGGAACTTGGTTTTGCCCGCTTGAATCAAGCCTTGGCTTTGTTTGCCGTAGGGATGTTTCGCCAATAAAGCCGCCAGATTCTTCAAGGCATCCGGCGATTCGTCGGCCGCAAAGGCATCACCTTCTGTGGTGCTGGGCGCGGCCCCATACAACTCGCGAACGACCCGATAGAGCAAATACTCACGTTCCGTTTTGTCGGTTGGCACAGGTGCTTCGCGCTCGAGTCGCTCGGTAATGAACTCGAGCCACCAATCTTGTGAGAGTTCTGGGCCTTCGGGATCACTCAGGACAACGGCTCCGGGTGAGCCTGCCCCTTCTGCGACGTTGGACCGTAGGAACGGTCCATGACCATCGCTCAGCGCGGCGGCTCCGGGAGTGACCACCACTTCTTCGCCGGCAACGCACTTGATCCACGAACCGGCGCGGACATTCTTCCAATCGTCTCGATCCGTCATGCGCTCTCCAATCCCCAAGCCCGGCGTGTAGACCTCACAATATTCGCCAGGAGCCAAACGATATGCCGCCATGCTGCCCAGCGTTAGCCAATGTGTCGACTCAACTTCTAACTGGCTGCCCTTGGCTCGTTCGGCCGAAAATCCTGGCTGTTGAAAACTATCGGTGATAAAGGTGACCGGTTCCGTTCCTGAGTTGTGGAACACGATGCGAGCCTTCAGTTCCGCGCCCAAATGGTACGCTTCGGCACGAGGCTCTAGCACCAGGGCCACTCGCAGACCGCTGGGTAAAGGTTGCCCCCAATCGGCGCGTTCCAGCGATTTTGGCAGAGGCATTCCCGGTCGGAGTTGTCGCTCGGTGAAGTGCGTGAGGGTTGTCTCGAGAGGAATGGTGTGCGCGGCGGCGATGTCATCCAACAAGGCGACGACATCTGCCGCTTTCCAATCGTTCGTGTTGGCGAAGCGAGGTTCCAGAGGTCGCATTTTCTGAGCATAGGGACTACCCGCGGCGTCGGGTTCGTTGTTGCGAATGAATTCTTGGACTTTGTCATGGAGCCGATGCAGCAAGCCGCCAGGAATGTCGCCATTGAGCCGCGCATTGGCTTGAAAGAACTTGAACAACGCGCGAGCTGCCTCGTTCTTGGGTTGCGGCAGATTCGGTCGGACTTCACAACGAGTCTCGCCGGTCGAGAGATCACCGCGCCATACGGATTCGTCGCCAATTTGACTCATCCTCACGACCGCGCGCCATGTCTGTAAGGAGTCTTTGCGAATCCCTTCAATCAAACCAGCGATGATCTCCTCACTGCCGCCTCGCAGCAAGTCAACGTAGGTGACCTCCAGTGGTTGTAAGATCACGTCCGTCATGGTTGGTTCGTCGTTCGATAGCGCAAATTGTATCTCGCCCGCGACACTGACGTACAATGAATTCAGGCGTTCGGACTTGGTCGTATCTCGGAATCGCAACGTTTGGTCGGCGACATTCTGTAGCACGAGAAAAACGCCGTTAGCTTTTTCTTCGCCGCGCGAACCGATGATTAGAGCTCCGCGCAAGCCGTTCACCGCCTCACCCCAATCCAGTTGTGACTCGATGGACGGGTCTAGTGTGACACCTCGATCATCCTTGGATGCTTGCGGTAGTGTTTTGCGCAATCCTTCCGGTACCAACGCTTGGAACTCGGGCGACAAATTCTCGTTGGCCCGCGACTCCTTCACGGAACCAGGATTGGAAAAATCAATCGTACGAACGGAGCCTGGTTCAACAATCTGCAATTGACTTGAATTCCGGACCCATAACATGGCATAACTGTTCAACCCGTCGGGCAACTCAATCTGGAACGGCTCGTGGGGTGACGCAACGCTGGGGTCGCCCGATAGGAACGCAATTTCCGCCGAGTTCTTGCGAGGAGCGTCACCGGCGGTGACTTGTGTAACCAGTAGATGCGCTGAATCACTCAGAACATAACGTCCACGCGTCGTCGCCACACGCGGCCGTTTGGCAGCGTTGGGATCAGCGGGTGTGACCCGGAACTTGGACGGGCCGGTTGGTAGTTTACCAGTCCAGGGCTCGATGGGGGCTTTCGCTTGAATCCGTGCGACCAAGTGTTCCAAGGCTTGCGGGGAAGCGTCCGAAACAAACTGAGCGATTTCTTCAGAAGTGGGAGCAACGCCAGTGAGGTCCAGCATCGCGCGGCGAATAAGTTGCTCGCGGTCCGCGGGATTCTGTGGCAGTGGTGCTTCGCTGGCGACTCGGTCGGCCGCTTGTTTGTTCCACAATTCTCTTTGATCTGTTGGATCGTCGGGACGCGAAAAGACGATGCCCTGGGCCGCGTCCACGTTGCACGTGAATTCGATTTCGTCACCCGCTTGAGCTTCGATGATCACGCCCAGATTCCCGGTGCTCCGTTCATCGACATACTCGCCCGCGCCGATGCCTACACCTGGAGCGGAGACCTCGCAATACTCGCCAGGAAGTAGCCGGTAGTTCACGAGTGGCGTGATACCCGTGTACCAAGTGCCACTGGTCTTGATCTCGGCTCCGTTTGCGTCGCGCACGGCCAGTTGATCGCTTTGGTGCCAAGTTTCCGTGCGAAAGACCACTGGCTGGTTGCCCGCGTTATGGAACAACACACGGACCTTAAGTACAGAGCCCATTGGATATTGTTCGGCGCGTGGTTCCAACAACCAAGCGGCTCGAAGTCCGTTTTCGGCGGGAGGTCCCCAAGCGGCGCCCTCCAGATCGGCTGGCAACGGTTGCCCTGGCTTGATGGAGCGGAAGTCATCAAACTCCATCGGCAGTGATGTCCAGCCGATCGGGGCGGTGGCAATCGCTGCGATCTCGTCCAACATCGCGACAACCTCGGCGGGTTTCCAATCACGATCCGCGACGAAACGATCGCGTACCGCAATGAGCTGCGGCGTTGCCGCTTCATTCGGGTACTGTGTGATGAAGTGGTTGACTTTGGCTCCCAATTGTCCAATCAAGGCACCTGGAATTTTTCCATCCGTTCGGGCGCGTGTTTGCCATTTCTTGAACAATGCCTGCGCGGATTCGTGTTTTGGTTCAATGGGGACGGGCTCTGGTTCTTGGTCCTTTGGTACAATCTGTTCCTGAGGTGATGATGGAGGTTCGTTAGCCAAACCAAGCATCGCGACAGGAACCGCAATCGTTGCTCCCCCAATCATTCAAGTTGCGACTAAGGACCGCCAAGAGGCGACCTTCCAGCGAGGACTTGCGCGCCATTGCCAAGCCACAGACTTGGGTCCAGGACGACGCCGAAAGTTTTGTTGTCACTTGTAACAAGTGTTCGGCATACGCCGATGGTTTCACACCACAGGCCAAGACCAAATCATCACAAGCACGCTCGCGTTCGACGTGGAGTCGCCACGCAGCCAACCAAACCAATGGGTTGTACCAGTGCAAAGCGCAAGCCAACTGCGTGACAACCAATTCCACGAGATCATGACGACGCAGATGGGCCAGTTCATGCAAGAGCACCGATTGCAATTGCTCTTTGGGCCAATGGAGGGCTTCGGCCGGTAGACGCAACCTGGGTCGAAGCAGTCCCCAGACGATCGGGATCGATTGGTTGGGATCAAGCAACAATCGTACGGATCGTTTCAAGCCGATGGTTGCCAAGGCTTGGCGAAGTTCGGCCCGAAACAACTCGCTCCCATCGGAACAATGGGATTCCGAGCGTCGCAGCTGCCACGCGCTTCCGGCCAAGCGGAGCAATAACCCGATGGCGCCCACGGACCAAACCAGCGGCAGCACTTGCCAGAGACGCGTGCTCCAGGCGTTGGTATTTGGCGAGTTGGAAGTGGTCGCCGAGTTGGGGTCTCGCTGCGGTGCAATCGCCGATGTGGGTTCAACACCCATTGGGTGAACGGCGTTGTCCAGCGAGTTGGGGTTGGCCGTCGTCGAAGTAGTGGTATCGAACGAGATGGATGGGGAAAACCGATTGCCAACGATCGACACATCCAATGGCGACTTTGTGTCGTTTTCAGCTTGGTTTGTTGCAGGATCGATCGCTGCATTGGTCAAGGACAACGTCGTCGGGGGTGCCAGCCAACCGGGGAGCACGCGCCAGGCCGGCAAAAATGCGGACAGGAACGGCATGAACAGCAACATAAGGACGGCAACGGTCAAGACGCAGTGCCGAGTGGCGGCGGAATCGCGTTTGAGTAACAGGCAGGTCAAACCGGCCAATAGCAGCACGAGCGTTCCTTTGGTCGCCGCATCCAAAAGTGGCAAAGCAAGGAATCCCGAGAGAGCCAAGAAGGCGAGAGTTAATCGAGTCATATCAGCGTCCTTCCTCACGAGCGTTTTCGATCAAAGAAATCAACCGAGCCCGTTCTTCGTCGCTGATCGACTCGCGACTGGCGTGCAGATGGGCGGCGAGGGCTTCTTCCAGCGATCCGCCGAAGAAGGTTTCCAGGACTCGTTGAAAGGCCGAGCGCCCGGCCTTGGTCTTGGCCTCTTTGGGCGCGTAAACAACCTCTCGTCCTTCGAGGCGGCGTTTGAGGCAGCCCTTTTGTTCGAGAATATGCATCATGCGGCGGACCGCCATAGGCGTGGGTGGGTCCGGGATGTTGGCGACAATTTGGTTGACGGTCGCTTCGCCTAACGCAAACACCGTATCCATGATCTGCCGCTCGCGTCGGCTAAGTTTTTCCGGCTGTTTCATCGTCTCGCTCCTAAGGAACTTCCACCATTGCGCTACAATAATAGCGCATCAAAAAAGTCACGTCAAGAGATTGCGCTAAAAAAGTAGCGAACAGAAGGCAGGATTCCACACTAAAAAAATGCGAAGGCGTTTGGCGAAACTTTCAAGAAACACGAAGGGTTTGTACTTAAGGACCTGGTTTCGCGAAGAATCTCGGACGCTGGCGCGACAAATCAACACTGGAGCCGTTTGCGAGCCGACTTTCCAGGTTGGATCTAACGAAAATTAAGTGATCGCGGGACTGCCAGGGCCTGGATCAATCTTGATTGGAGCGAAAGAAGGGTCTACCATTGGAAACTAGGTAGGGCACTGTGGGCCGTCGGGCCGAGAGCCGTTGTTCGTCTTTGGGTGGTTTCCTAAGGACGAGAGTTGTCAGTTTTCGAGCGGGAATGTCGAAATGCGTTTGCGATCCGTTAGGTTTCTGGTGTCGGTGTCGGCAATGGCTTCGGCCGGGATAATGGCCGGGTTGTGGTTGTGCCCGTCGGCACCCATCGGCTCTGGCGTTCCGGCCCATGACGTCGCTTTGGTTGGCAACGTTGTCGATAACGGGCAAGACACCGAAATTCGTGCCGATGAGCTAAAGCCTAAAAATGCCCTGCTACGGATTGTGGGCCGCGACACCTTCCAGTTGATGAATCAGTTCCACTTGTCGAAGAAAAAGTTCGACAGCGGATTGGCGGCGGAAGGCCTAAAGATGTACTTCCGCAACCTCGATCCCATGAAGCTCTACTTCTACCAGTCCGATATCGAAGAATTCTCGCGTCGGACCGACGAAGTTCTCAAGGCCTGGCCCGATGGGAAGTTCGAGTTGGCTTTTGATATTTTCAACCGTTACCTCAAGCGTGTCCAGGAAAATGTCGCGCTGGCCGACGAATGGATCGATGCGGACTTTGATTTTACGGTACAGGAAGAATTGGCCACCGATGCTGATCTCATCCAGTACTGCGCGAATGAAGCGGAAATGAAAGAACGTTGGCGACAACGAATCAAGTATTCGTTTATGTTGCTCGAAATCGAACGTGAAGAAAACGAAAAGAACATGGCCGAGGATCCGTCTAAGGCCGATTCTTCGTTCGAAAATATTAGCTCGCGCGAGAAGCTCCATCGGCGCTACAAGGCTCTCAATCGCCGCATGGGCCAGTTTATCGATGAAGACGTCGTCGAACTGTACTTGTCGGCAATCACCAGTTGTTATGACCCGCATACGAGTTACATGTCGCCGACCAGTTACGACGACTTTATGATCCAGATGCGATTGAATTTGGAAGGCATCGGAGCCACCTTGCAGAGCACGGACGATGGATTGACCACGATCAAGCGGATCGTGCCGGGCGGTGCGGCAGATCGCAGCGGTGAAATCAAAGTCGACGATAAGATCGTGGCCGTGGGACAAGATACCAGTGGCGAGATGGTCGATGTCACGGACATGCGGCTGAAGGATGTCGTGGCGATGATTCGCGGCAAGGCCGGAACGAACGTGCGTCTGAACGTGCTCCAAAAAGATGGCGGCGGTTTGAAGACGATTTCGATCACACGAGAAAAGATTGAACTGACCGACAGTGCCGCTCGCGGGAAAGTGTTCGAACAAGGCCAAAAACCGGATGGGACTCCGTTTAAGGTTGGCGTGATCGACCTACCGAGCTTCTATTCCGATATGGAGGGGGCTCGGAATCAGACCGACGATTTCCGCAGCACTACGCGGGATGTTCAGAAACTCTTGGATCAATTCAAGCAAGAAAATGTTGACTCGGTCGTGTTGGACTTGCGGATGAACGGTGGCGGTAGCTTGCGCGAAGCCATCGATTGCACGGGTCTGTTTATTGATCGTGGGCCAATCGTGCAAGTCAAAGATCCGCTGGGGCAAATCGAGCAGTTGGACGATACCAGCGGCAGCATTGCGTGGGCGGGACCATTGGTTGTGGTTACGAGCAAGTTCAGTGCAAGTGCCAGCGAAATTTTGGCGGGTGCGATTCAAGACTACAATCGTGGCATTGTGGTCGGCGATCCGGCGACGCACGGAAAAGGGACCGTCCAGAATTTGTTGAACTTGGCCGCTCAATACGACCGCAGTCGCGAGGCTGCTTCGTCTACGACTTTGGGTGCGCTGAAGTTGACCATCCAACAGTTTTATCGTCCGGGCGGCGATAGCACCCAATTGCGGGGCGTCGTGGCTGACGTGGCGTTGCCTTCGATTACCGCTCAGATGGACGTCGCGGAAGGTGATCTAGATTACGCCATGGCGTTTGATCAAGTCCCTCCCGCTCGTTTCACGAAGCTAAACATGGCGGGACCGGACGTGGTCGCGAAGTTAACGGAAAACAGTGTCAAGCGACGTAGTCAATCGACCGATTTCCAACGCTTGGAACGTGATATTCAACGCTATGTGGACCAAAAGCAGCGCAAGAGCGTCACGTTGAACAAGGCCGCCTATTTGGCCGAACGCGAAGAGTTCAACGCGGAAAAACAAGACGAGGACACGGTCAACAAACAAGTTGAAGGTCCAAGCACGGAGATCCAACGCGATTTCTACTTGGATGAAGTCCTACAAATCGCGGCCGACTACTCCCAAATGATGAAGAAGTCCTAAGTCTAATGGCACGTCACGCGTCATTCCTTTGCACTTGGGGCTGGGTGTTATTCGCCCAGTCCCTCTGGGCGTGGGACGATCCTAAGTTTGCGATTCAAGAGTTGGATCGCGAACTAGCCATTGGCTACGCGGTAATTGCCAGCGATCTTGATGGCGATCAGGACCTGGACATCGTCGTCGCGGATCAGTTGCAGATCGTGTGGTATCAAAACCCAGGCCAACGCGAAACGGCATGGCAAAAGTTTATCATTCTGGATGGCCAGACTCAGCCGGACAATGTTTGTATCGCGGCGATCGACATTGTTGGGGACAAGCTTCCGGAGCTGGTCGTTGGTGCGGGGTGGAAGCCCTTCAACACCACGATCCCTGGACAATTGGTTTGGCTCAAGCGTGGCGACGATGTCACCAAGCCTTGGTCGATGCACGAGTTGCCGTGTGATGAACCGACGGTTCACCGCGTGCGCTGTGTGGACCTGGATGGCGACGGGCGGTTGGAGATTGTGCACATTCCGTTGATGGGCAGCGGTGCCACGAGCCAGAACAATTGGGCGGACGGGCGTCCGCTGCAGATTGTTTCGCTGAAGGTGCCAAGCAATCCCGAAGACAAAGCCAGTTGGCAGCCGCAAGTTCTTTCTCGTGAGTTGCATGTCGCCCACAATTTCTGTGCGGGGTTTGACGGTGGGTTCGCCCGTCCTGGCCGGTCGTTGCTGGTCGCTAGTTACGAAGGTGTGAGTTTGGTCTATCCCGAAGGCACGGGGGACAAGTGGACGACTCGCCTGATCCATCCCGGAGACCAGCGAAACCCAAGTTCCAATCGAGGCGCCAGTGAAATCGATCGTTCTTCCGATCATCGCGGACTAATTGCTACGATTGAACCATGGCATGGAAACCAAGTTGTGGTTTATACGCCTAGCAAGCCCGATCCGGAACAAGCCTTCTCTTACGAACGAAGCGTTATCGATAATGAGCTGCGTTGGGGACACGGCATTCGATTTGCCGATTTGGACGCTGACGGGACGCAAGAATTGATCGTTGGTGTCCGTGACGATCCCAACCCAAACGCGGGCGATTCGTTTGGCACTCGGCGCGGTCTGCGGATCTATCGTCAACAGGAATCAGGTCAGTGGCAACGAACGTTGATTGATGAAGGAAACGTGGCGATTGAAGACTTGTGTGTGGCGGATTTCGACGGCGACGGTCGTGTGGACATTGTGGCGGTTGGACGACAAACCAAAAATGCTCGGATCTATTGGAATCAGGGTGGATAGCCAAAGGCCAAAATCACCGATCAGCAATTCGTCGCCGACAAGAGCGATGAATTAGATTTCTAACGGAATTGATATTTGATGTGTGAGAATGGAAATATGAAACGCGGCATTCCTTTGCCAACCAGTGGTTGCGTCTGAAGACGATTGGGCAAGGGAATTCGGGCATGGGAATTTCAGAAAATGGGAAACTTATCTCAGATCTCAAATCTCAGATTTGAAATTTCACAGACTATGTCTGAAATTTCAAATATTCGCTCTCCGTTTGTCTGGCGTTTGGCTTCTCCATTGTTCTTCACGGGTGTCGGCGTGATCGCTCAGGTGTTGCGGGGGCGACTTGGGTTGCCGACCAAACCGGCCGAGATTTTTTCTCGCAGCGTTGCGAACGATTCGATGCCGAATGAAAGTCGGATGGTGCCGGGATAAATACCCAGAGATTGTTGTTGGACTTCGGTCAAGTGTCGATGACTGCTGCTGCACGGGTGACTGAGTGTCGTGCCACATTCACCGAGAGACGGGAAATACGCGATTCCGCTGGCGGAAATGAATTCTTCCACGGAGCGTTGCTGCAGATCCAATTCGAACGCAACGACATTCCCGACGGCGTTGGTTGAGTTGTTCGACCAGGCCGTGGTGTTTGCGATGGTCTTCACGTTGGACTGAGTTGGATGGTGAGGTAGGCCCGGGTAGAAAACTTGTTTGACTTGGGGCTGAGCGGATAAAAACTGTGCCGCCAAACTTGCGTTGTGACTGGCGCGGTCGATTCGTAGTCCAAAGGTCGTGAGGCCTCGTTCGGCCAAGAAGCAATCCCACGGGGCGGCGCCCAATCCCCAGGTCGATGCGACTTGGCGGATTCGTCCCCAGTGCGTGGATTTGCCGCAAACCAGACCCATCATCAGATCGCTGTGGCCGTTGAGCATTTTGCTGACACTTTCCCAAACCCAATCCACTCCCAGTTCCAAGGGGCGGCACCAATAGGGTGTCGCGAAGGTGTTATCGACGGCGACTTGAAAACCATGCTCTCGTCCTAACGTAACCAGCGCTGGCAGGTCAGCCACTTGCAGCAGGGGATTCGCGATGGTTTCGACAAAGAGCATCTTGGTTTGGCCAGGCCGGACAAGTTGATGGACCGATTCCAGATCTGAGGGGTCGAACTCGGTGACTTCGATGCCAAACTTGGGAAGCTCTTGTTCGATGAGCACACTGCTTCGCCCGTACATGTAACGACTAATTAGGCAGTGGTCGCCGGTTCGCAGTTGGTGCAGCACGATGGCTGACAAGGCGGCCATGCCGCTGTTGGTAACCAAGGCGTGGTCCGCATGATGCAGCAGGCGGAATTTTTCAGCCAGTCGGGCCCCGTTGGGGTGTGCATCACGTTGATAGGCAAATCCGGACTCTTCACCACCCAGAATTCGATTCGCTTGCCTGGGATCGGCACAGGCATAGGTCGCGGCCAAATAGATCGCGGGACTGCTCGGGTGGGTCGTTAGGTTGGCAGCGACGGGGTTGGAAAGACAGACGTCTTCCAATGTTGGGAATTTGTCTTGGTCCACAACTAGCGTACCTTTCAAGGCCTGGAACAAATAGCGGAGAATTCGCCGACAAGCCCAATAGCGAAATCAAGAATGCCGCGTCAAACTGTAACCTGCCATTCAGTGGAATGGAAGTGTAACGTCGCCCCGTGAAACGAAAGTGGACAAAGGTAAATTTGGCGGATGAAAAGAACGGACGAGACCGACAGCCTGTTGGCACTTGTGGTGGAGGGGGACAAAAATGCCGTCAACCAATTGCTCGATCGCTATCGAGCGAAATTGCGCCGTATGGTTGATATTTACATGGATCCTCGCGTGGCAGGTCGCGCGGATGCCTCGGACGTCGTCCAAGAGGCGTTGGCGGAGGCCGCGGTTAAGCTACCGGAGTTTGCCAAGCAAGGAAATTTTCCATTTTATCCATGGCTGAGGCAGTTGGCCCGGCAACGTTTGATTGACTTGCATCGTCACCACATCGGTGCCGCCAAACGGAGCGTCAAACGCGAAGAGGCCGGGGGGGAAATCGCCTCGGATCAGTCCGTCTTTCAACTGGCCGAGTGGGTGGCGGCGCGCGAGTCGAGCCCTAGCCAAAGGGAGATTCGGGAAGAACGACGCCAAGAGTTGATGATCTCTTTACAAACTCTGCCGGAACACTATCGGCAAATCGTGGTGCTTCGCCATTTGGAAGACTTGCAATTTGACGAAATCGCAGCAATCCTGAGTCTAGGAGTCGAGGCGGTGCGGTCGCGTTACCGACGAGCAATCGAACGACTCCATGAAATTCTCAAGCTGAAGAATGTCGAGCTAAGCTGATGGATCTATCCCAATTTCGATCTTTGATTTCTGCCGACTCGGATCCAACGTTTGATGCGTTGATCTGTCGCGTTACGGCGGAGTTAGAGTTGGGACACGAGATCGATTTTGCGGAAATTCAGCAGTTCGCGCCGGCTTATGCGGTTCGTCTGCTCGACCTCTTGCCGACCTTGAAGTTGATGGCGGAACTAGGGTCGAGCTCGGCAAATGAGCCTTCGGAAATCGATCGTAAAAAGACGGATTTAAACGATACTGTCCTCGGTGAATTCCGCATCCGTCGCGAAGTCGGTCGCGGTGGTATGGGAATTGTTTACGAGGCCGAAGAAATTCCGCTGGCTCGGCGCGTGGCCTTAAAGATCCTGCCATTCGCCAATGTTTTGGATCCACGGCGAATGCAACGGTTTCAAAATGAAGCTCGCGCGGCTGCCTCTTTGCAACATCCCCACATCGTGCCCGTGTTCTCGGTTGGGTGCGAGCGCGGCGTTCATTTTTATGCGATGCAGTTCATCGACGGTCAATCACTCGACAAAGTCATTCAACAAAGACGTGAGGAACGAAGCCGCCCCCGTGATTTTGACTTGAACTTGGATGACTTGCCGCTGCCGACCGCAGGTGTGGCACCGCTCGATGATGCGGCAGTTGAAAACTCTTCTGTCCCGAAGCCGGACGCCTACTCGGGGCGCGGGTCATCGGTGGCGTCAGCAAGTGGTCGGACAACTGTACCAATTGCCAAG
>JAEUIP010000166.1 GCA_016795075.1 Planctomycetaceae bacterium
CAATTGACGACTTTTCTGTCGTATGTAAGAATGTCGCCGGCAGGTAGGAGCTATTCGATTCTTTGGGAGGTCACAAAACAATGGAAGTAGAAATGCTGGTCGGATTGTCGCTCACCGTTTTGACGGGAGCGGCCTGTGTCCCAAGTGCCCTGTATCAAAGAGCACCCCACCGCTGGCGGGAGATTATTCCGCTGCTGTTGGGGGCATTGTTTCTGGTGTCGGTCGCGGCAGCGGTTTCGGTGTTTCGGAACGGGCCACTGGACACGCTGTTTTGGAGGCTCCCTAACGGTTGGCAGTGGGGAATCTATTTCGACGGACTGTCGGTGGTCATGCTGATGCTGATCTCGTTGATTGCCTGGGTCAATGCCGTCTACGCGCGGCGATATCTGGATGGTGACCCGGGGCAAGGCCGCTTTTACAAGTGGTTCACCTTAACGGTCGCTGCCGTCGTCTGGATGGTGGTCGCTCGAGACCTGTTGACGCTCTGGTTGGCCTGGATTGTCACCAGCTTGGGTTTGCATCAATTGCTGCTGTTTTATCCGGCTCGCCCTTGGGCCGTGTGGACCGCTCGAAAAAAATTTCTCATCAGTCGGTTGGGCGACGTTTTTCTTGGAGTCGGGATCGGAACCATTTGGTACGAATTTGGGACCCTGGAATTCGCATCGCTGTTTGCCAATCTCAACGCAGCCGAAGCCGAGGTTGGGAACGGCAGCCTCGTCTCTCTTGCGGCCGTGATGCTGGTGCTAGGCGCTTTAACGAAGAGTGCTCAATTTCCGTTTCACAGTTGGTTGCCGGATACTCTGGAAACTCCGACACCCGTCTCCGCGCTGATGCACGCAGGCATCATCAACGCCGGCGGGTTCTTGATGATTCGCATGAGTCCGTTGGTCTCGGAGTCTACTGTGGCCATGAATGGCTTGTGGATGACAGGAGCTTTCACGGCTCTGATGGCTGCGGTCGTGATGCTGACCCAAACCAGTATCAAACGAGCCCTGGCTTGGTCCACGATCGCGCAAATGGGGTTCATGATGCTGCAATGCGGATTAGGGGCGTGGACGGCAGCACTATTACATTTGGTCGCTCATTCGCTCTACAAATCATACGCTTTCCTTAGTTCTGGTAGTGCCGTGGAGGGTCTCAGAACTGCGGCCACCCATCGGTATATCGCCGCGAATCGTTTCCAGCCGTCCTCAAGCAGCAACTGGGGCACCTTGGGAATTTTGACACTGGGATTAACCCTTAGCTTAACCCTGTCATGGATCGTCACTCGACTCGCGGGCTTCGACTACAGCAGCAAACAGGGCTTTGTACTTCTCGGTTTGATCCAAGTGATTGGCCTTGCCCATCTGCTGCAGCGGAGCTTATCGAGCATGAACACCATGGTGGGATTGAGAGGTGTTGGGACCGCCACCCTCGTTTTATGCGGCTACTGGGCCGGCTATCTACTCATCGACCAAGCTTTGGCTGCCAGCGTCGGATCAGCAACTCGGAACTGGACTTTGACAGATCAAATCTTCCTGGGCATGTGGGCCTTGATCTTGACATTGCTATACGTGCTGGCCAATTTCCCAAGGGCGTGGAAGTCATGGATTTTCGGGCCCAACCTGTATGTACACGCCACCAACGGATTTTATTTGGACGTTCCGGTTCGACATCTGACGGCTTGGTGCTGGGGCCTGCGCTCCCCCGCACCGTAAGCGTACACACCGAACGCCGGGCACTCCGAGCGAGTGAAACCCGCTTACGTTTTGACGACCTCCCGCAACCTTGACACACGAAAGATCGATCCATGACTGCGTTAACGTACCATCGCACCAGCCAACGGCCTGCAGACAGCAACGTCGAGCCGGTAACTCCGGCTTGGCTGGATCAGCTGCTGAGTGAAGTGTACCAACCGATTCCACCTCTCTGGCCGTTAGCAGACTTTGTGGCGGTCAACCCCTGGGTAAATCAGAGCGAAAAAAATCTGCTTGAAGTTCATCTATCCCATCAAGCAATTCAGGAGGGGGACGTGTTGCCGAATTGGTCGATGCTACAAAGCCTCTGGCAACAAAAGCTATTCACGGAAGCCGATGTCAAAACGGCCTTCCAGGAACTACCGTCAGGCTCGCCGCGGCAACTTCGCTGGACACAAGTTCAAGAAACCCTCGCCCGGTTGAACGCGCCCTGCTCTGCCCCATCCGCCAACGCCCGACAATACTGGACGGTCAGCGATTACTTGGATCGCGAGCAAGAGAGCTTTTGGTCCAGCCACATTCTGAATGATGTGACGAGATGCTGTGCAGCCCATTTGGACGAAGGCCAAGCTTTGTGGACCAGCCCTTGGCAATCACTCACACTTTTCGATGCTTGGCGAGAAACCTCGCAACGTAGTCGGCGCATGGACTGGCTAGGTTTTGCCGGGTTTCACCAACTGGTTGCCGAACTCCCGATGTCACCCCGTTTGGCGATGGTTCGCATGCTGGAGGAGATGGCGATCCCACGGGATCACTGGGGTCCGTTCTTAGCAGCTCAATTGGCATCCGTGTTTGGTTGGGCGGCGTATCTGAAGTATCACGCCGAATTCGCGAATCCGCCCAGCCCCTACGACGACCTGTCCGGTCTTCTGGCGCTCCGACTCGCGTACGATCTATGCTTGCAGCGTCGATTTCAGGTTCCGGCCACGGAGCTCGTCCCAGCGGATCGGGCTTATCGAACAACGATCCCGACGCCAGATTCCAATCCGTCGATCACGGACGCGCGCTTGCGTTATCTGATGGTGCGCGCCGGCGAGCTCGCCTATCAAGAACAACTTCGGGGAACCTTAACCCGCACTCGGCCTCAGCAAAAGGCGACGGACACCCGTGCTGAAGGGAGCAAGACAACCACACCATACAAGAGAGTCCAAATGGTCTTTTGTATCGACGTGCGTTCCGAAGTTCTTCGGCGACACCTGGAATCGATCGACCCACATATCGAAACTTACGGATTTGCAGGTTTCTTTGCGATGCCGATCGAGCACGTGACTTTTGGGGATGAAGGAGGCGTCTCCCAATGCCCGGTATTGCTGAAACCGATCGTCCGTGTCGAAGATCGTCCCAAACAATCCACAGTCGCGGCAACGGAAACCCTGGAGCAACGTTCACGTGAGCGAAGCTTGTTTCGACGTAGCTGGAAGTCCTTTCAGAAATCAGCCGCCTCGACCTTCGCGTTCGTCGAAGGTCTCGGTTGGACGTACGCGTTCCAATTACTGCGGCAGACGTACCGATCTCTTCGCCCAAAGACGCAACTCGCGGCCGACGAAATGGCTCCGCGAAGTTTCATTCCCGCTGCAAGCGATCCAAACGCGTCAAACGGCTCGTCGCATCAACAGGTGGATCTGGCGGCAAACTTCTTGAAGAATCTGGGAATCACCCAAGACTTTGCGCCGATCGTCGTGTTGTGTGGGCATGCCTGCGATGTCACGAACAACCCGTACCGAGCGGGATTGGATTGCGGTGCGTGTGGCGGCCACTCCGGCGAACCAAACGCTCGGTTTGCAGCAGCTTTACTCAATCGAGGCGACATTCGAGCCAAACTGGCTCAACGCGGGATTCACATTCCGGACACCACGTGGTTCATCCCCGGGCTGCATCGAACAACCACCGACGTGGTCGAACTACTGGACTTGGACGACTTGCCCTACATCCATCAAGAGCAATGCCAAGAGCTACAACAATGGTTGAAGGAAGCAGGCGAACGAGTTCGACAGGAACGAGTCCGGCGGATGGGCGATTGCCCCGCTCACGATGTCTTTCGCCGTAGCCTGGATTGGTCGGAGGTTCGCCCCGAGTGGGGCTTGGCCGGCAATTCCGCCTTTATCGTTGCACCACGTTCGTTGACGCGAGGCCTCAACCTGCAAGGCCAAGCCTTCTTGCATAGTTACGAACACAAACGAGACGCCGATGGGGCCGTGCTGGAACTGATCATGACGGCTCCAATGATTGTCGCCAGTTGGATCAACCTGCAGTATTACGCGTCGACGGTCGATAATCGACGCTTCGGTAGCGGCAATAAGCTGCTCCATAACGTCACCGGCCAATTTGGGATCTTGGAAGGCAATGGCGGCGACTTGCGATTTGGCCTGCCTTGGCAGTCCGTTTCGGATGGCCATTCCCTTCAGCATCTACCGCGAAGATTGACGGTGATGATCCAAGCGCCACGAGGAAAAGTTCAAGCGATCATGAACAAACACGAATCCGTCAATCAACTGATCCAAAACCAATGGGTCTCTTTAATGGTCCTAGACGAAGCGAACTGGTACCGCTGGGCACCCACCCACGGCTGGTCAAAAATCGAATGAGGCAATCGTCGCGAAAAAAGAGTGCGGTGGCAGATAAGCCCAGTCGCTGGCGGTTGGCTGTTCGTTGTGTGGAGGCACTGCGCGAGAAACATCGGCGACAAACGTGCTTTCCATGCAACCAATCGTTGACCGCCGATGGCAACAAGCCGCCAACCGAGCAGGTGGAGATTAGTTTGCCGCAATAGCGCGCAGTTGGAACGCCCCCTCGACAGCCATGTTGACGACAATGGCAACGCGACCACCTTCGGAGAACTCGTGAACCAGAACCGCGTCACGATTTTGTCCGCTGGTGGTACTGGCCAATTCGACGCCGTTGGCGTTCACTAATTGTAGACCTGCCTGCTCGTGTTCGCTGTTTAGGTGCAAGAGCAGTTTCTGCCCGGCGGTGACGTCCAAGGTGTAAAAACCCGTTTCGCCGGTGGCTAATCGCCCTGCTTCTTTTACATCCAATTGCAACTGCTTGGGCGCTTCGACCTCGGCCTGCAATACATACGAACCGCCACCACCATCCCCGCGCGAAGAAACGGCGAGTATCAACTCCGACGTCGCAAACGGCCGATAGCGAATCTTGGCATCGAATCCCCCGCCACCATCGTCGTCCCATGCGAGCACTTGCCCGTTCTTGTCGTAGAGTCGCAAGTAACTGTCAAAGCTCGCGGACCGACTTGTCAGCGTTAAGGATTGCCCGTGCTCGGCCACCACCTTGAAGAACTGCGTCGCGCCGACAGGCAGCATTTGCTCGGTTGGGTCAGCGGGCGTCAGATTCCGTCTTGGGTCAAAAAAGCGAATTTGGACATCGGCGCCCCGCTCGGAAGCCAAGTGCAGTTGATAGGTCTCATTGCCCTTCCAAACCATGGCGTAACGTCGATACTTGCCTTTGCTGGGCACTTCCAGCATTTGTGGGCCACGCTTGGATTGCATGGCCTGAGCTTGCTGCGTCGACTTGGGACGAGTCGGCAGGATCAACCGAGTCGCAAGATCGCCAGAGACTTCCACCTCGACAAAACCAAACGAACCTTCCTGGCCCGGAATATCGAAGACACTCGCTGACATGCGATTCAACGATTCGACAACAACGGCGTCCTTTTCCAACACTTGATGTTTCGCGCGATGAAGCTGCAACTCAAACCGTCGGTCGCGCGCGCCGTGCAGTCGGATGTAATACTCCCCAGCACTCTCGAGCCGAACCATTCCCGCCCACGATTCAATCGGCAAGCCTTGCGAATCACGGGCTTCGTGATAAGCACCACCACCGCCCACAAAATCAACAGTCACATAAGAATCTTCTGCGTTGTGGAAATACAACCACGCGGTTCCTTGTTCGTCAAACGAACCGGATGTCCGTTCTCCAATGGCCGTCGGAGACACTTGGACTTGCTCCAACGACACGGTGTAGTTCCCACCCCCTTTGAATTCAAATCCATGCACCAGCAACTTGTATTCGCCGTCCGCGGGCAGTCGAAAGGCCAAATTTGCGTTGCTACCTTGGTCGTCGACTTCACGCAAAGGATGCTCGATTCCATCAATAACTTGCACCAACTTGAGCGTGGCATCAAATTCGTTTGTGACCACACCAGCGATCAACAGTTGCCCCTTTTCGCCACTAAATAACCAACGATCCACCATGCCGGGTGTAAGATGTTTATTGAACGTCCCAGCTTCGTCGATGTTGGTGTTCGATTCTTGAGCCGATAGCCGGCTGCTTGACGGCGATGTGTCGAAGCAACAAACACCCGCAAAAGTGAAAAACGCCAAAACACAATTTGCTCGCCATGAATCCATCGCTACACCTTTCGCTTTCACTTTCCCCGCGCCAATGAGGCTTTGTCAAGGTTGGGAAACTGCGTTTACCAAAACGCAGATATTCCCAACTGGCGCGTCGCTTTGGCAAGTATTGCTACTCCAAAGCTGAGGTTCGACAAACTCTAGTTTAGTACGAATAGGAGCCTGACATATTTCGCAAATCTCAATATTTTCAAATCCCTAGAATAGACGTCTGCCGAAAACACTCGATCGGATCCCGGAACCGCCGGTGACCTACGCGACGACTTGTCGAAGCCACCCGTTGGCGACACGCTCGCGGTTCGAATGATGGGCTTACCCGATGGTAGTGGGGCAACGACTACCGGTATTGCCAATCTGGTTGGACCATAACCTGGCCATCGCGTTGGACTTGGAGACATCTTACCAGCAAACTTGTGCGGCCCTGCGGCTGATGTGAAGTTCGAAGCTCGAAGTTTCGAAGCCCTGCGGAAGTTCTCGCTGATTGTGCGTCATTCCTGGGTTACCTATCATGCCGGGGGACATTTATCGAAATCACTAACAGAGGTCCAAGTCCATGGCAAATTTCCGGAATGATCATCAAGTCCTGGCTGTCTTCGTTACTCTCGTTGGCTTGTTGACAAGTTTGATTGGTTGTGGGACGAGCGTTGCGCAAGAAGCAGCCACGACCGAAGGAACGCGGCTGAAACCAGACGTCACTTGGCTGATTGTCCGACATTCCGAGCGGGACGGTAGCAACGATGCGTTAACGGAACGTGGGCACGAACGAGCCAAACAATTAGCCACTCTAGCCAAAGTGCTCCGCGTTTCAGCGATTTATTCGACGGATCTCCAACGAACTCGAGGCACCGCCCAACCGACCGCCGATTCGGGGAACCTCGAAATCCAAAAATACCAGCAGATCACTGCGGAATGGATAAACAAAGTTCGCCAAGCCAATGCCGGCGGGGTCGTTCTGATCGTCGGCCATTCGAACACGGTGGGTCCCATTGTGAGCGAACTAGCCGGCGTCGAATCGTTTGAAATCCCGCACGATCAGTACGACTTGTTGTACATCGTCAAGGAACAGGTCACAGGAACATCGCTGGTTCAATTATACTACGGTGACTCAAACAAGACGCACAATCCTGCCACACCCGAACAAACGGGACCCATCAAAATGAGCGAAAACAAATCACGGTCCAAAGAATAACGCAAGTGGCTAACGTCGCCCGACAGTGGCAACCTTACACGGTTCGTCGAAGGCAATGAAGCATGTCGCTACCGTCGCCCGATGGTGGAGCGTTTACAGGGTTCGTCCACACTCTGGCGAACGTCGCTGCAACCGCGTCCAAACTAGGGTCGCTTCTGAAGGTGATACTCCAAGAATTGAAAGGCTTGTTCATTGGCCTCCGGCGTCGGGGCGTGTCCATTGCGAATCGTCATCGCCACTCGGTTCTCAAAACCAAGCAACCGATTTAATCGAATCGTGTGATTCAAGGCAACCCAATGTTCCGGCCCGTCTTGACCTTCACTGCCACCACCCGAAACCAAGAACGGGCGTGGAGCCATCAAGGCGTGCAGCTCGTGGAGATTCCTCTTTTCATCGATCAAACGACGATAGGCTCCCGTACGAGGATTTTCCATATTGACCAAGCCCGGACGGCGTTGCTCCGATGGTCCTCGTTCGAAATCGTAACCCAAATACCACTTCTCCCAGTAGTTTCCATTCGGGTCCGTCTCCTTCCAGACGATTGCGGGATCGCCCCAAACTGCGCAGGCGAACCCATCGTGCAAGCAAGCGGCAAACATCGCCCACTTGCCGCCGAACGAATGTCCCATGATGCCAATTCGTTGGCTATCCACTTCGGGCATATTTGCCAAGGCTCGCTGAGCATTGGCAGCGGTGTATGCCAACAACGACAGCGGCTGGACGGGCGCAAACAACTTTGGATCACGGACGTCCTTGATGTTCAGCGTACCGCCCAAACACAGAACGACAAATCCACGCCGTACCAATTGGGCACCAAAATCTAACTTCTCGAAAACCGCCGGATTCAAGCCAGCACTATCCTCGGCGTTGTACCACGGAACGACCACGGCAGGAAACGGTCCCCGACCCGGCGGAATCAAAAGATAGTGGGGCTCGGAAAAAACTCCGGGAGCAATCTCTAGCGACACTTGATGCTGAGCGTACTCCGATAGAACTTCGGATTCCAAGTACTTCAGTTGGGGGGCTTCCATTAAGTCTGGCCACGGACCGAGCACCTCTTGCCAATCATGTTGGAGCTCCTGACGCCGACGCCGCCAATCTTCCGTTGACTGAACACGCGCGCCGCTATTGAATCGCAACAAATCGCGGTAATCTCCGTATTGGCCATCGTACTCCGCTGGGGGAGCAAAAAATCGGATGTCGAAGGCCGACTCACTCGGCGTGGCATTTTCCTGCGTCAACCCGTTTGACGCAGAGACTGAAATCAACATCACCACCAAAAAATGGCGAACGAATTTCCACATCGTTGCTTCCAATCCCACCATGTTTTGTTGACGCCGATTTCAATCGACCCCATAATGATCGTATAGCCTCCTGGTAGAGTAATCACTGTGCGTTTTTTGGGGAGCGACCTGAAGATTGTACTAAAGGCGATGAACGATGAGCAGTGCTGAAAAACTTGAATGGATGGATGTTGCCACGTATCTGCGGCTCGAAGCCACGGCTCCGCACAAATCCGAGTATGTCGATGGCGTGCTCCGGTCCATGGCCGGAGCGATCAATCGCCATAATCTCATTGCGACAAATGCCCTTGTGGCATTGGCGATTCAACTTCGCGGCAAACCATGCCGAGCCTACAATTCCGACACCAAAATCCGCATCCGACGGCGTGAATCCACTTGGTTCTATTACCCTGACGCATCGGTCATTTGCTTGCCGAACGAGCCCACTGATGCGTATCAAGATCGAGCGGTAATGGTGGTCGAGGTCCTCTCATGCAGTACTCGGGGCACGGACCTGGATGAGAAATTGAGCCAATATCTTAGCATCCCATCACTCGAGTATTTCCTGGCTCTTGAACAAACAGCGCCACAAGCAATTCTCATGCGCCGCGTCGATAAAGGATTCCTCCGCGAAACCTACGAAGGCCTGGACTCGGTCATCCACTTACCAGAGATCGGTTGTGACTTGTCATTAGGCGAAGTCTATTCGGACATCGACTTCTCTCCCGAAGCTATTCGGGAAGAACTGCCCGATTACGCTCACGCAACTAGTGAGATTGAGCCCACTTGCCATGATTAGTTATCGGCAAAAACACTGGGTGTGCATATTTCTTGTATTCTTGGTTATCGACTGTCTTTTCGAATCACCGACTTCATTGGATGGGCAAGAGCCACCAAAGGCTACGCCTGCCACCGACTATTTTGGCCTCCGAGCCCTCGATCAAGAAACGGGCCGCGGTGTGCCGTTGGTCCGTTTCAAAACGACAAGCAACATCGTCTTCTGGTCCGACAGCCAAGGTTACGTGGCGTTCAACGAACCGGGCCTGATGGATACCGAAGTTCACTTTGAAATCGATTCGCCCGGTTACGAAGCTATCGCGGATGGATTTGGATTTCGCGGGATTCGCGTTACTCCCCAAGTCGGACAAGTGGCCGAAGTTCGTTTGAAACGCATCAATTTAGCTGAGCGAATCGGGCGACTCACTGGGCAAGGTATCTATCGCGACAGCGAACTGTTGGGCTTGCCCGTTCCGCCCAATTCCCGATCTCTCCAAGCCGGTGTGACCGGCAGCGATTCGGTACAAATGGTGCCGTATCGCGGACGGCTGTTTTGGCTTTGGGGTGATACGAACTTGGCTTATTATCCGCTGGGGAATTTTCACGTGACGGCTGCGACCAGCCCATGGCCGGGAGCTGACTCGTTCCCGACGGTCGATGACGTCGCGCTCGATTATTTCACCGATCCGACGACTGGCCGAGCAAAAAAAATGCTGCCATTGGAGTCGCCGGGGGCGGTGTGGTTGTTCGGCTTGGTCAACTTGTCCTCAGGAGATCAAGAGACCTTGGTTGCACATTACTCAAGACACTTGCGATTGGGTGAGATGGTCGAACATGGGATTGCAACCTTTGATGATGCGAGCCAAGAGTTTGAAATTCAAACCACGTTTGACTTAAGCAATACTTGGAGAATGCCCCGTGGCCAAGCGTTTCGGCATCAAGATGCCGACGTTGACTTCGTGTACTTTGCAGACCCATTTCCCGTGACCCGAGTGCCCGCGCAGCTGAAGTCATTCTGCGATCCGCAGCAATATCAAGCTTATGCATGGGATCCTTCATCGCAAATGTACCGATGGCAGAGTACCGAGGCGCCAACCAGCCAAGCGAGTGAGAAAGAACAAATTACCGAACAGAAAATGCCTTCAACTTCAGCACGCTTTCAAGTTATCGACCGCGACACCCGTCGCCCGGTGGCTATCCACCGTGCCAGCGTCAATTGGAATCATTACCGTCGGTGTTGGATCATGATCGGATGCGAAATCAACCCCAGCGGCGAGCCTAGTCACTTGGGCGAAGTTTGGTACGCGGAATCTCCGGAGCTCACTGGGCCGTGGACAACGGGCGTAAAAATTGCCACTCATCCGGGGTACTCGTTCTACAATCCACGGCATCATGTCGTCTGGGACCAAGCGGATGGACGTTACATCTACTTCGAAGGAACGTACACACAGACGTTTTCCGGCAGTCAGACGCCGACTCCACGGTACGAATACAACCAACTTCTGTATCGCTTGGATCTCGTGGTCTTTGCCTCTCAAGATTCAACCGACAAATAACCTCCTCGCGTAGTAGAGCTGAAAACGGCTGCTGGCCGCGGCCGGGAATGTGGGTCGCCAGTCTCTGGCGGCCGGCCCCTGATTCCAACTCACTTAGTCTCAACCACTACCACAAAAACAAACGAATACGAACGATAGCAAACAAACCACCCCGACAGTACGTACCGAATACCCCACGACGTCCAACCTAACAACAAAGCTGTCCAACCGCTGGCCGCCAGTGGACTGGCGGCCCACAGTGGCCCTCGCCAGTCGCTGAATGTGGGTCGCCAGTCTCTGGCGGCCGGACCCTGATGCCCACTCAATTGCTGCATTACCGATCACCACAAAAACAAACGAATTCACGCGATCCTGACCGGTCGCAAGCACAAAATTCCCCACGACGTCCAACCTAACAACAAAGCTGTCCTACCGCTCGCCGCCAGTGGACTGGCGGCCCACAGTGAACCAACTACCCCTCGCGCAATAAAATCAAAATCGCTCGCACGTTCATTGCTTCGTTCGACTTAGCAAAGGCAGACAACATGCACAATCAACTTAAGTTTGGGCTGTTTGATTCAGAACAAGTGATCAAGGCCGAAGGCCACCACTTGCCGCATTGGTTTCAGACAGGTGCCGCAATCTTTATTACGTTTCGTACTGAAGATTCTTTGCCAAAAAACGTGATCGAACAAATGCAACAGTCGTTATTGGAATGGCTTCGCGGTCAAGATCTGCCAGAAGAACTAGCCAACGTCTTGGCTAAGCAACGAACTCCCGAACAGGAACAAATCATTGAATCTTTACCACCTCAAGCCCGGTCCAATTACTTCAAGCGGGTAAACCAACTTATGCATCGTTCGCTAGATGCTTGCCATGGAACGTGTCCATTCCGCCAATCAGAAGTTGCTAAAATAGTTGCTGACTGTATCACGTTTTTCGACGGACAACGTTATGACCTCGACTGTTTCGTCGTGATGCCCAACCATGCACACGCCATCGTCCAGTTTCGGCCAGGATACGATCTCAGCCTCGTTGGGCACAGTTGGCTGAGATATTCATCGAGATTGATCAACAAGCACATTGGACGCAAAGGGCCGCTGTGGCAAGCCGAACCGTTTGACCACGTGATTCGATCGTTACAGCAGTTTTACTACTTGCGCCGCTACATCGAACAAAATCCATTGAACGCAAAGCTAAGGGCTGGGGAGTACTACTACTTTCCACCCAGAGTCCTTTAACAAGTCGCGACGAAGTTGTTCCCCACGACGACTAAACCTAACAACAAGGCTGTCCAACCGCTGGCCGCCAGTGGACTGGCGGCCCACAGTGGCCCTCGCCAGT
>JAEUIP010000167.1:0-11930 GCA_016795075.1 Planctomycetaceae bacterium
AGACGCAACTGAACAAACTGTTCCAACCTTTGCTGATGCTCGGGTGCCGCATCTTGGACGGGGACGGCAGACCTAGCCCAGGGCTCATACAAATCGATCTTTGGTTCAGAAAACGGCGACTTCCCCTGGGTTTGATCAGGAAGCGACGTCTGGATTCGATCGGCGTTCTCGCGACCCCGCTTTGTTCCCAATTGGGGATTGGGCCAATTCGGCAGCACATACTGCACAACATCAGACGTTGGAATTTGCAACAGGTCCACATAACCAATGGCACGAAACGAATGTTGCCAGGGAACGCTGGCGCCCGAATTGGCATATTGCAAGATCTCGGAGAATCCAAAGTAGTCGCCCTTGCCCAGATAAGTCAACGTGTGATGCCCATCACCGCGTCGGCGACTTACACGAACGAATCCGCTCCGAATCATGTACAGCCCGCCCAAGTAATCGCCCTCGATGGCAATGACGGGTTCACTCTCGATCTGCCGATTGACGTCTTGGCGAATCACTTCGCGAAACGGCTGATGCCATTCAAAATCGCCATAAGATTGAAATTGAACGTTCTGTGCGACCGCGTCGACCGCATATTCACTGAGGCCATGCAACAACGGAGTTTCACGCAGATGAACCTTGAGACTGTGTTCACGATATTGTTGTGCCGTATATTGCCGCAACTGCGGCGAGTACTTCATCAATTCGCGCAGACCTTGCCAACGAATCTCCAACAGACGGCAACGGCCTTGTGAGATTACGGTTGCACTGCGCGGACTTCGAGTGAGTGCGGCCATTTCGCCGAACAGTTCCCCGGCCTTCATGGACTCGATGTCGGTCGGCGCCAAAATCCGAGGAATGTCTTGCAAATAGACTCGGACCTGACCATCACGTCCACGCCGCGAAGAGACTTCTTGAGAACTGCCCGTGTTGTTGGGCTGACGTGATTCAGCAACCGGCGAACGGTTCCACCACTCGCGGATCGACTCCACCAAGGAGCGTTGACGACGCTCCGGACGCCCCAGCAATCGACTGGGTAACGTCTTTAGGACAACGCCGACATTTCCCGACAAGATCAAGAACGCGCTACTGCCATAGTCGCCCTCGCGGATGATGATGTCGCCGTCCTCGAAATCCACGACTCGAGCATCATTCCGCAGTATCCCCTCCAAGGGAATCTGTTTCGGAAAGTCGTCGGGATTCATGCCGGCAAAAAGTGGTTGTTCCAACAAAGCCCGTACGTCCATAGGCACCGTCGAATCGCAAAACGGCTGATCCCAGCGTTGCGGGCGATGCGTGATAGTGACGGTTGCGGACATGAGCATTCAATCGGTGATGAGGGGGTCCAAACGGGTTGGAAATCGGTGCGGCCTGCGAATGCGGCCGTTGTTACCTACTTGTACTGGGATTTGACCGGAATCAAGGTGTCCAAAACGGCAAACTTGCTTCCGTCGGTGGATTGGGCAAAGGTTGTACCGGCTTGCTGGATTTCATCCGCAATTGCAGTCAACTCGGCTTCATTGTTGGTCTTCAGAACGGCCCGCGAAAACGCGACCAATGCCGATTCCAAATGGGGATCCTTGATTTGGTCTTGAATTGCCTTCAACCGCACCGCCACGTTTGCTGCGCGTTGTGCGACTGCCAATCCGTAGGTGCCGCGTTCTGTGGCTTTGGCGACTGCCCTGGTGCTAAACTCCAGATCTGCCATTAACCCCGCTACATACATGACGCGCAGTTCTTCCGCGGAGTTCTCGGCATTGTTTTTATTCCCAGTCCGCAAAAAGTTGTGTCGATTGATGCCTTGGGACCAACTCACCATTTCGAATTCGAGTGTCCCAGCGCCGTGCCCACCAACATTGACTAACTTTTCATTGGGAACGGAATGACATTGGAGACAACTACGAGCCACCAAATACACGTTGGTCGGATTTCTCATGCCATTCGCAATCGAAATTTCGCGCCGTTGTTCTTGGTGAGCCGCAGACTCTTGTGATTTCAAAACCGTGGGCCCGCCGTAGTCATTGTGCAACGTGACCCAATCCAAGGCAGCTCCATGACACGACTCACACGAGACACCTGCGATGATCTGATTCTTATCGCCGACCGATTGACTGGTGTAATGGCAATCCAAACACACGTCACCACGTTTGATCGATCGAATCCCCATTTTCGCAGCGATCGCGTTGGCTTCCGGTCGACGGTGCAATTCTTCCAATGTTTTGGCATGAGGTGTCTGCAGCCAAACACGCACTTCATTCTCATGACAGGCCGCACACCGCATCGGACCAATGACCTTGGTCGGATCGCATTGGGGCGGCTGCGCATCGGCCGTTGAAAATGCAACCGACAGGACGACAAACAGGGCACTGGCAAATCGCATATCACGCATCCAAGACGACCTCCCCAGCATTACCCCCATTGGCTTTGGGTACGGCAACACAAGGCAGGCAGTGCCCTGCATCGACTTCATGGGGCTGTCCCTTTGGATACGCCACTTCACCGCGGAGGATCTTGGTTTGGCAAGAACCACATTGCCCAGCCCGACAACCCGAACTCATGGAAACACCGTTCTTGAGAGCGGTATCCAACAGGGTCGAATCTTGCCCTGTCCAATCCACGGTCTTCTTGGAGCGAGCAAAATGAACTTGACACGCGGCAACGGTCTTTGCGGGTGTTGCCTCATCGGCGGACGATTTGGCTCGAGTCGATACGGCAGTAACAGTCGCCGGCCCAAAGGCCTCGAAATGAATGTGATCCTCCGGCACCCCCCACTGGATCAACTGCTCGAAGAGACTACTCATGAACGGACCAGGCCCGCACATGTAAAAGTGAAAGTTCGGTCCAGGCAACGCCCGCTTGATCAACTCGACAGACACTCGACCGCGAAAATGGTAGTCGCGCCCTTCAACTTCACCGGATTCCGGATCCGAGTAACAATTGAGCACGTTGATATTCGAGTGTTGTCTGGCGAGTTCTCGCAAACGCTCCTTGAAGATGTGTTCGCCACCATGCCGCAAACCGTAGAACAGCAACATGTCGCGCCGGTCACCGCGTTGCAGAACCGTCTCGATCATGCTCATCAATGGAGTAATCCCCACGCCGCCAGCTAACAATATGGCGGGTTCTGTGCTTGAACCATCCAGGAAAAAATCGCCACTCGGCGCTTTGACATCAATCGTGTCACCAATCGCCCATTGCCAATTTACAAAATGAGAAACACCACCCTGCGCTGGCGGCTTGCCGTGAATGTCTTTAACAGTAATGCGATAATGCTGCCCCGCACGAGCCCCATCACTAAGTGAGTAACATCGTGTCTGCGGAGTGGATTGACCTGGCAGCGAGAACTTTAGGGTCAAGAACTGCCCAGGTTTGAATTCGGGCAACGACAATCCATCTTGCGGCGCGAGGAAAACGGACGTTGTTGTCGGAGTTTCCCGCACAAGTTTTTGCACGCGAAATTTTCGCCAACCGCGCCAGGCGGTCGTCGATTCCGTGCTGGCAGTCGCTTCAGAACCGGCTGCCAACAAGGATTGTTGTGCCAACTGCCGCTGAGTTTCCGCGGCCTGGATTTTCGCTACCAACAATTGGCGTTGGAGTTGCCAATAACTCCGTTCGTTGACTTGCCGTTGGATCCCGGATGAGGTCCAAAAAAACAACTGTGTCAGGCAAAACATGACTAGCAAACCGCCAATGATGACAATAGCCCAATCCATGAGTTTGCACTTCCGTGTATCGACACCAACGCCGAATTCAACCATCCTGAATTCACCGTCAATGAACCTGTCCGGTAGAATCGGCTGATTGCGTGGCAAAGTTCTCATTCTTCGGGCCAGCCAGATCGTGTCGCTGGGTCAAGGACCGGGTTATTCGGATTGTATCGAATGTTTCGATCGGGCAGTTTAATTAAAATGCGCAAGGCGACGAACCTTGGTGATGTCCCGCCATTTTGCTTCGATGTGGCCTATCTTTGCTGCGTACGACTGCTTCAGGCGTTGCGAAGCGGGCACCCATCCATTGTTTTCAACCCATAAGAAGTCATGTACGAACTTGCTTGGCTCAGCCCGCACCAGCATCGGCAACTTTGCTTGCAGCCCGGAAAGTACGAACTGCGTGGCGAATGCATGGCAACCGAACCAGGTATCGTCCAGGTACCCGATCCGGCAATACAACGAATCATCATCGACGACCGCTGGTTGGATTGTCCCCAATTGACCCTGACGCTTTCCGGCGGTGGTGGTGTGAAAATTGATAACGCTGGCCGACCCGTTCTGCTTCCTAGTGGTCGGCGAATTAACGCCGGCCAAAGCCAAACGTTATCCACTCCGGTTCAATTGGTGATTGGCAAGACTCGACTTTCAATCACGCCTTCCCGGAACAATTGGAGCTTTGACCGTACTCTTCAGGTACTGACCCGCGACGCGGATGGAAAATCGAGCAAACGAGAAAAGGGAATGAACACGGCGCCCGCCGCTTCGACCCTTGTGCAATGGTTCGATGCCCTCAACCAACTACAAGCCTCCATGGTGGGCAGTCAAGCCTTCTACGATCACGCCGTCCAGTGCACCTTTGATCCCGCTGGATTGGATATGGGCATGCTGCTGCAATTGCAGGACAAACAATGGCAAATCATCGCCAGCCATGTGCCATTCCCAGAGTTTGGCCTGTCCTTTCGTCGCGAACTGGTCGAGCGAGTCGCCGAAACTCGCCAGTTGTGGTATCACGTGGGATGTGATGACTTCGACGCAAGCGAGAATCCTGACGCTCATTGGGTCGTCGCAGCTCCCATTTTGGACCACACCGGTGAAGTGACGGCCGTTCTCTATGCCGTTCGGTTTGAAAGTTCATTCAACAAACGGCACGGTATTCGACCGTTGGAAGCCCATTTTGTGCGATTGGTGGCAGATGCTATTTCCGCGGCCACGCGTCGATTGCATGCCCAAGCCGAAGCCGCACGAGCTCACGTGTTATTGGAGCAAACCTTTTCGCCGCAAGTTGTGCCGCTGCTGGAGCGTGACCCACAATTACTCGACAGTCGTCAAAGCGAAATGACGGTCCTCTTTGCGGACTTGCGTGGCTTCTCTGCCTTGAGCGAAAAACTTGGACCAGGAATGACCCATCAGCTTTTGGCAGATGTGCTCAATCGCTGGACTTGCTCGATTCAGTCCCAACAAGGAGTGGTCATCGACTACTACGGCGATGGCTTAGCCGCGTTTTGGAACTGCCCGGTGGCTGTGCCGGAACATCCCTGGCGAGCGTGCCAAACCGCGTGGCAAATGCTGGATGATCTCGAAGCCGTCAATCAAGTCTGGCGGTCCCGACTTCCCTATCCCTTGCAGCTTGGCATTGGCATCAACACAGGTGTCGCTCATGTCGGGAACTCGGGAAGTCAAGGCAAACTCAAGTACGGTCCGCGGGGCCACGAAGTGAACTTGGCCAGCCGCTTGGAAAACGCGACCAAGCGATTTGGCGTGCCAATCCTGATCTCGGAATCAACTGCCAAAAAAATTGAAGATCGTTGCCTCACGCTTCGATTGTGTCGAACGTGGTTACCCGGAATGGAACAGAGCCACCAAGTTTATCAACTATTGGAACGACATCCAAATCACACCAACGTTCAAGCGGCACGCTCGTACTCACAAGCATTGACTGATTTTGAAGCCGGAAATTTCGGGGACTGCATGGAAAAAGTCGCTAGGCTCTTGATCGAGCAAGAAGGCGATCGACGCTTGGACTATCTATTGGATCAATTGGAAGCGATCTCGCCCCACGATTCACTGAATCACTTGCAACATCTCCGACCGAGACCGACGATATCGACCAATTCAAGCGCAACACCATTGCCCTTTCAGGCCTGGCATTCAAAATTTGAATCGTCACAAACTTAGCCGATGGTCTTCAAATTTCACTTCTCGTTTCCCGAATCGCGCTTCCCAATATTGCGGGGTGCAAGGAGCCGACGAAAAGAAACCAAGCAGTACGTTCGCCAGTACGTGGTTGATCGTCGGATGACGAACGGATCTGGTCGTGAAGCGGTAATGTGATAACATCCACCAATGTGGTCGGTGATCGCCACATGCAAGAAACAACACCGCGGCATTTTCTAGTTTCCTCAAGAACCTATCCACGCCAAATTGGCCGAACAGCCCGCACCTCGCTTGCTCGACCAAGTTAACCGTACTTACACACGGGGCCAACGATTCTGCGGGGGGCTATGTCAGCTAGTCGCTCGCGATGTTCTCCCGGAACCGTATTTTTACTCAATGAAAAAGTACTAAAAACGTCCGTCACTCGAGCACGAGTACCGCCGAAAGCCGAGTATGAATAGAATCATGACCGGCGTTAGCCGTATCAGACGCAATGCCGTAAACGGTGTATTCTCTATATCCCGATCGTGATTAATCGCACATCGACAAAACACGCCCACAACGAGAACAGTACAATGAACCGAAGACATTTTTTGGCCGGGTGTGCCGCGTGGCCACTCATCGGAACTTTACACACCTACGCGGGAGCAAACGCCCATGACGATGCTTCACCATGGTTCCGTTGGTGCTTGGTCGGCATGGAAGTAGGTCCAACCGGAGCTCAATTTGGGCACAGCGATCTGCATGACACACGTTATGCCGTAAAATTTGACGGTGCAGAAATCGTTCGCCGTTGTGTGGCGGCTCACAGCGAATACTTGGTCATGTGGGTCCGCGACGGAGATTTCGCTTATTACGATTCGAAAATCTTGCCAAAAGCTCCTGGGCTTGGCACGCGCGACCCTCTGCAAGAAGCGATTGACGAAGCGAAAAAACATGACTTGCCAGTCATTTCCTATTGCGTCGTGCAACAGGGTGGCCATTTCTTGCAGCAACATCCCGAATGGGCGATGCACGGAGCCGACGGCAAACCGTTGGGACGCTTTTGCCTCAGTTCGGGTTACCTCGAGGCGATGAAAGAGATCCTCGCCGAGCAATTGGCTTACGGGATTGCCGGGTTCCACATCGACATGTTGGACCAAGGATTCGGTCCACCCTACGGCTGCTGGTCTCCTGCGTCTCGTGACGCGTTTCAACGAGCATTTGGCCATCCGATGCCAGAAATGCCTAATGGTCCAAGTTGGGATACTGCTTGGAACGAAATCCTCGAGTTCCGCTACCTCGCGAGTCAACAGTTCGAACAAGAGCTCGCCGCCCATGTTCGCCGTTTGAACCCTGACGCGACCGTGGACTTTAATTATCACGGCAACCCACCGTTCTCTTGGGAGGTTGGGCAACGACCGGTGCAGCATGCGGGTAATGGCGATTTCGTCACTGGAGAGACGGGCGTGTGGGGTTTCAGTGCTTTGGGTGTCGGGCTCAACGCCGAGTTTTATCGCGCCAGTACGCCGGGCATACCTTTTCAAGTTGCGATGCAGCGTGGTGTGCGCATGTACCACGACCAAACCACTCGACCACTGAATGACATGCGTTGGGAATTGTTCACGTTGTTGTCTCATGGTGCTTTTGTAACCATGGTGGACAAGACGGCCTTTGATGGCTCCTTGGATACACTGGCCTATCAACGTTTTGGGGAGCTCTTTGCGGAAGCTCGCAGCAAGCGACAACACTTCGGACAATCTCCTATCTACAACACAGCCTTGTTCTACAGCAGTCGGACTCGAGATTGGATTGGCAAAGAAAATCCTGGCCTGTGGATGCAGAGTTTTTGTGGAGCCCACAAGGCCCTTCGCTACGACCAACTAAACGGCAGTATCGTGTTTGACGAACGCGTCTCAGCGGCCGAGTTGCAAGAATATCCATCCGTGATCGTCGCAAATGCCGGAATCTTGCCGATGCCAACCATCGCGGCCTTCCGCAGTTATGTGGAACAAGGCGGGTCGTTGATCATCACCGGCCACTCCGGGCAATTCGATCACTTGGGACAATCCATGGAATCAATCGAATGGCAACAACTAATCGGCGCTCGGCCGGTTCGTCGATTGGACTCGTTGGATAATTGGCTGCGTTTCCCCGCGGACGACTCCCAAAGCCAGTTGCTGGACAAATGGGTTTCGCCAGTGCTTCCGCGTGATTGGTCGTTCTTGGTCAAAGGCCCGGCGACGGTCTACGAACCAGCGACCGCGATCGGCGTCGGGCAACTATGGTCACCGGCGCGGACCATCCGACAACAACGCGGTCAAGAAGGAACCGAATGGCCCATGAGTCCCGGCGAGGTCATTGGCCCGGCAATGTTGGTTCAGCCATTGGGTCGGGGAACCGTGATCACCATCGCTAGTTCGCCCGATTACGCCACTGCCAGCGAACATCATGTTGTAGAAGCTCGAAAACTACTGTCGCATATCGTCCAGGTCCTGGACCAAAATCGACGTGTAGAAATTGTAGCGCCCTCCAATGTGCAAACCGTGGTCACAGATGATCCGAAATCAAAGACCATACGTGTACATTTCTTGGGTTACAATTCGCCACCACAAACCATTCCCGCCAAAGATAGGCCGATGGTTCTTCCACCGCTGATTGAAGACCCACCAATGTACCGAGCCAAAGTGACGCTCAAGCAAGGGGCCATTCGCGACACCGGCTGTCTCGATCCAAATACAGAAAGATTGTTGAACGGCAACACTATCATGCTGACCATCAACGCCATCCACGAGGTACTTCTGATCGAATACTCCTGACCGAGTAAGCGTCGCGTTTTGTTCGAAGGTCGGCCTAACCTCAGCGCTGCGAGTAGCGGAAGATACTTGGGGTCAGTGAATTGCTTCCGGAGACACGTGTTGGATTCACGGCTGGTGCGTTCATCGCCGGCGGATTGAACGTGGGTACGTTGAGTCGTGAACCCAGGGCTGGAATCGCCTCGACCGGAGCCGGCGGTTGGTTGGGCAATGGCAACTCCGCGGGAGGTGGAGGCAGTTCATTTGGAGCTGGTTCCCCCATTTCGTTGACGTCGACGGGAGGATCCAACCGAAACTGTCGCTCCGCCGGTTCATTTCCATTGGGGTACCGCCCGTTTTCCCCGCCTGGTGAAAGCACGCCTGGGTATTCGACGGGAACAGCCAGTCGCCCCAAGGGCCCAATCGATGCAAAACGTTCTTCGACAAATGTGATTCCATGGGTTTCCAAGATTGTGCCGGTCTCGCGTTCCAACGCGGCCAATTCCGAGTTGTACTGCACAAGCGCCTGGGCTTCACTGGAAACCGCGTTCCCCCAGTCGACCACGGCTTGCAACACGACGATGAACGGTTCTCGGCCAAGTTCAAAATTGCCCGTTTGAATCTTCAGATTTTCGGTCGCGGCTTCACGAACTTTTTGAAAGCGTTCGTACTGGGCAAAGAATAGTTCAATGTTGCGAACGCGAATCGCTAGATTGTGTGCGGCTTGATGCAAACCCTGTTGCAAATTTACTTGGTCACGTTGAATCAAAAGCTCCTGCTGTCGCAATCCAGCCCGAGCGGCCCGCAATCCCAACGGCACCGAAAAATTAACGCCCAACGACCAATCATCAAACCCTGTCCCACGAATCTCGGATCCGTTGGGCATGGTGCCCTCCAGACCATTCCAGCGATAAAGCGCGACCGCGTCCAAGCTCGGCAAGGCATCGTTATTGCGAATGAGCATTCGCTGTTGATCCGCTTCCAGGATAAGTTTTAACTCGATGATGTCTGGGCGATACTGTTCGGCCAATGCCAACAACTCGTTCCAATCCCATGTGATTTTTTGGTCGACCAATGGTGTCGTAGGAATGATCCGATCATTGTCGAAAGGACTCAAACCCAAAACATTGCGTAAAGCCGATTCCCGTTGCAGCAAATTGCCTTCGGCAACGAGCACACTGGCTCGAAAGTTCTCAATCGCCACCCGTTGTTGCAAGAGCGGACTAAAATCCTGGTCGCCGGTCTCCAACTTTGCTTCGGCTTGCTTGACTGCAAACTCCAACAGACGAACCTGTTGCTCACGAGCCCACAGTTCGGTTCTGGCCTGCACCAAAGTCCAATAGCCCTGCACAATGCTTTCGACGTGCGATTGCACAGAATCCTTGAATTGGAAGTAGGAACGCTCGGTGTCCAATTGGGCGATAACGATCGGAGCTTGGTTGACCGCCACCCCGGCCCCTTGCAAAATCGGTTGACTCAATTGAATCGCGGCGTTCGACTGCAATTGTGGATTCAGCGGTAAACTCAATCCTGGGAAACGGTTGTTGCCTCCGATCACGCCAAAGTCGATCACTCCACCCGTCAACATCCGCTTCGACAGATTCATGTTGAAGTTGTTGCGATCACTCTCACTACCAACAATCAAAGTCTGAGTTGGATCACCAGGATTCGGAATCGCGTTTGGGCTGTTGCCGTTCAGAAAATTGTTGCTGATGTTCAAATTCGGATCAAACGCTCCCCGAGCCGCGTCAATCCCGGTGTTATTGACCGCGACATCGTAGATTGTTCGACCAGTCGAGTTGGCATTGACCCCCGAAAGGACGCGGACGGCGTCCATATTGCCCAAACTGCGGTTCAAGACATCCGAAAGCGACAACGGAACGGCCTGTGCGTCCCATTGGGGCGAATTGACCGTCGCCGGGGCCTGTGTCCGAGGAATCCCCGCCGGACGCAGCTGTTCCGGCGAGCGAACCGACAGGGACCGCTGCTCCGGCATGATCCCCCAACGAATTTCCTGAGCCTGAACCACGGATACGTAGCCCAAAACCCACAACACACCGATAGGAAGGTAGCGATTGCTCATGTTGTGAGCTATCGAGCGAATTTGGGCGATAATCCAGCCCTACCGATTGTTTCGGAGCGGGCGCGTCGCGTATCGGTCCGGTTATACCGCCCATATCGATCGCAACGAAAAGGGCTGCCCAGCGAAAACCCATTTCTAGAAGAAAACCACGTTCTGGCGAACGTAGCTACCGGGACGGGCCAGAGACAATTCAAGTTCTCGCAAACGTAGGTACGAACGATCGATTAGACGGTCTCTTGGTGAAGTTCCCGCATCGCGACTTGGAAATCTGGGGTGTCTGCAACGACCGATCCGTCCCGCAAGACGATCATGCGATTCGCATTTTTGGCGACCGTGGGATCGTGGGTCACCAATATGACCGTCAACCCTTGTTGCTCGTTGAGTTCACGGAACAACGCGATCACTTCCCGACTGGTTCTTGAATCCAGATTTCCGGTGGGTTCGTCACCCATCAAGATGGAAGGATTTGTCGCCAACGCTCGAGCAATCGCAACGCGTTGCTGTTGACCGCCCGACAATTGGCTGGAGTGATGATAGAGCCGATCGCCTAATCCGACCTTCTGCAACATTTCAACGGCCGTCTTGCGACGCTGGCGACTGCTTAGTCCCCGCCGATACAACAGGGGTAGTTCAACATTTTCAACGGCGGACGTGCGGTTGAGCAGATTAAAATTCTGGAAGACGAATCCTAATTGACGATTGCGGATTTTGGCCCGTTCGTCACGCGACATGGTGACGATTTCTTCGCCGTCCAGAAGGTAGCTGCCGGATGTCGGTCGATCCAAACAGCCAAGCGTGTTCATCAACGTCGATTTGCCGGAACCGCTAGGCCCGATCAGCGCGACAAACTCCCCGCGTTCGATGTTCAACGTGACCGATCGTAGTGCGTACACCTCGATCTCACCCAGGTCGTACACTCGTTGGACATCGCGCAGTTCGATTAGAGCCATGTGTATTTCTGCAAAACCAACCTGTGCCGCTATTCGTAGCGCAGGGCTTCAATTGGATCCATGCGGCTGGCGCGACGCGCCGGGTAATAGCCAAAAAACACGCCCACTCCGCCCGCGAAAAACAAGGCGACCATGGCTGCTGGGATCGAAATCACGATCGGCCAATCCAAGTTCCGATGCGAGGTTGGCATAATTTTCCAATTACCCCGGTTGGCAATCAGGAAGTGAAAGTGCACGTGCACAAGAAGTGAGGGACAAGTGTGTCAGTCTT
>JAEUIP010000167.1:11940-12230 GCA_016795075.1 Planctomycetaceae bacterium
TCCCTAGCGCGACTCCAATCACACCGCCAATGAGGCTTAGTACAATTGCCTCGACCAAAAACTGTCGCAAAATATCACGGCCACTGGCGCCGATTGCCATGCGAATCCCGATCTCTTTCGTACGTTCGGTCACGGAGACCAACATGATATTCATGATACCGACGCCACCCACCTACAATGAAATGCCCGCAATGGCCGATAACATCAGCGTCAAAACGCCGGTCAAGATGCCAAACGTTTGAGCAATTTCGGTCTTATCTTGAACTCGAAATTCCTTGTTTTTTCCCGGA
>JAEUIP010000168.1 GCA_016795075.1 Planctomycetaceae bacterium
TGCAAAAATATCTGCGCGATAGTTTTGCTCGCAACAAGCCCTACCACACGATGGTTCATGACTTGATCACGGCAACTGGCTCGACGAAACCTGGAACCGAGAACTTCAACGGAGCTACAAATTATTTAGCAGACAAAGTCAACGAAGAAAACGCAACCTTGGCGACGTCCTCTGTCAGCAAGCTCTTCCTCGGCTTACAGATTCAATGCACTCAATGTCACAACCATCCGTTCAACGATTGGAAACAGGACAAGTACTGGGAGTTCAATGCCTTTTTCAGACAGACGCGAGCGCTGCGTCGATTTGTTCAAGGTACCGATGACATTTCCAACGCCGAATTGATCGACCAAGACTTCGCTGGAGAAAGCAATAATCCTGAAAAAGCCGACTTGTTTTACGAGTTGAGGAACGGCTTGGTCAAAGTCGCGTATCCCGTTTTTGTGGACGGTACAAAGATTGATCCCAGTGGCTATGTTCAAGATGTCAATCGCCGCCAGGAATTAGCGAAGCTCATTTTGGGTTCCAAGTTTTTTGATCAAGCGGCCATCAATCGGATGTGGGGGCACTTTTTTGGCTATGGCTTTACCAAACCGATCGATGATTTGGGCTCTCATAATCTGCCGTCCAACGCCGAGTTGTTATCGTATTTGGCAGACGAATTTCGAAAGACCGAATACGATCAAAAGCAGTTGATTGAATGGTTGGTTTTGAGTGAAGCATACCAATTGTCTAGCAAAGTGAATCCGGGCAACCAGCGCGATGATCCAACGTTGGGTGAAGTTCCCCAATTCTCGCACTATTACATTCGCCCTTTTGCTGCGGAAGAGCTCTACGAGTCATTGCTATTGCTGACGCGGGGGACTGGGGAAGAAGATAACTACCAGACAACCGAAGAACAAAAGAGCGCTTGGTTGCAGCAGTTTTCCACCGAGTTCGGCACTGACGAAGGCGACGAGTCGATTGACTTCAGTGGAACGATCGCTCAAGTCCTCATGATGTTCAATGGCGATATGGTCCGCGCAGCGACACGCGCAGACGGCGGGGGCGTTTTACAGCAGATCATTCAAGACCCAAAAGCGGATGTCCGAGTCAAAATCGAACGCATGTTCGAGGCCGCGTTGGCTCGGCAACCGAGTCGAAAGGAAGCGACCGCCTTCCAGCAGTTGGTGCAAACGTCCGGTTCGCCGGTCGAGGGTTTGGAAGATATTTGGTGGGCATTATTGAATAGCAACGAGTTCATTTTCAATCACTAGGAGCGAGTCCCATGTTTTTCACAACTCCGTCCGGAATGTCGCGGCGTCATTTCATGAGCCATATGGCGGGCGCGTCGGCTATGGTTGGCGCCTCTTTGGCGATGAACCATTCATTAGCGGCCGCAGCCGCGACGCTCCGAGCGAACAATAAGCGATGCATTCTCATGTGGATGGGTGGCGGCCCTTCGACGATCGACATTTGGGATTTGAAACCCGGTGCTGCAACCGGCGGCCCATTCAAACCGATTCGCACGACAGGCGATCTTGAAATCTGCGAACACATGCCACTGACCGCGCAGGTGATGGATCGTCTTTCGATCATTCGTAACATGAGCACACGCGAAGCCGATCATGATCGCGGTCGCTACTACATGCATACGGGCTACGTTCCGAATCCGAACGTACAACACCCAAGCTACGGATCCGTGATTGCCCACGAATTGGCCGAATATCGCAAAGAACTGGAAATCCCTCCATTTGTTTCCATTGGAGGCGGCAGTGAGGGTCCTGGATTCTTGGGCATGTCTTGGGCACCATTCAACGTCGATTCGAATGGTCGAATTCGCGATTTGGAAATGAGTGTCAACGAAGCTCGTTTGCAACGGCGTTTAGCGTCCCTACAAATGCTGGAAACCAGCTTCATCAGTGAAAACCGCGGTGTGGCAGCTGCCGAGCACGCCAAGGTTTTGGACAAGACGCTCCAGTTGATGACGAGTCAACAAATGTCCGCCTTCAACGTGGCACAAGAGCCGACGGCCGTTGCCGAACGTTATGGCCAAACCAACTTTGGCCGCAGCTGCTTGCTGGCTCGCCGGTTGGTTGAAGCCAATGTACCTTTCGTCGAAGTCAATTTGGGCGGCTGGGATAATCATGACAACATTTTCCCAACTCTAAAGGACCAACGTTTGCCGGAACTTGACAAAGGCATGAGTGCCTTGGTGCAAGACCTGACGGAACGCGGGTTGTGGCAAGACACCGTGGTGCTGTGGATGGGCGAGTTTGGTCGTACCCCACGAATCAACGGCAATACGGGTCGTGATCACTGGGCCCGTTGTTGGAGTGTTGTCGCGGGTGGTGGCGGCATCAAGGGCGGCATCGCCGTGGGCAAGACCAACGAAGACGGCACACAAGTCGACGGCCCCAGTTACTCGTCCGAAGACCTGATGGCTAGTGTCTGCCAAGCGATGGGGATCTCGCTGAGCACGACGTTCCAAAGCAGCAATGGTCGCCCGATGAAGATCGCCAACGGCGGCAAGATCATCAAGGAACTGTTTAGCTAAGTCTCCACAGTGTCATTCTCCACACTGACTAGGAAAAGCTGGCGGCTCGGTTTGGCAAATCCAACCGGCCGCCATTGCTTTTAGTTGCGTTGGCTTGCCTAACGGCCAGTATTGGTTGACCACTGTCCTGCGCCGGACTTGTCTCGAGCCAGAAAATTCCAAACCGACGAGTTCGCACAATATCCGAACAGATCATTCTCTTGCTAGAAATGGTCGATTGAATTGTCGTTCCAGAGTTGCTGGAATTGACCCTCGGCACACCGAACATTCCATCCCCGAATATTGGGTCGTGGACATCCCGGTCCATCCACTGCATGTTTAGCAAAATCCATGCTTCGGAAAGCGTTCATGGGATCAACGATTGATCTGACCTGCTTCGATTAGTCCGATTTGTCGGCCATAAGCTCAACTTTCGCGGTCCGGCTTGTTTGCTCGGGACGCGTGACTTTCCTCGCGAGTCCCATCGCGTGGTTCTGGTTGGATACCTGCAAGGCGCTGGTCAATCGGGTATCATGGGGGCATGAACGCCAAAGAACTTCGCCAAGGCCTGGCTCGATTGGACCGTCGCGTCCGTCAAACCCAGCAAATCGAAAAACTCAACCAAGTCCTGGAGCGGATCCTACCGACCAATGGGTTTTACGCCAACAAACTGGCGGGCCGCTTAGCGTCAGCGCCAAGTTACGTTCGGTCACCTGACGAGTTGCTCGAGCTCCCGTACACGTTCAAGACAGAACTGCAACAGAATTTTCAACCCGGCGTTATCTCGAACGATCAAGGTGCGATCTTACCTGCAAACTTGACCTACGATCTTGATCGCTATGTTCGTTATCATCAAACGTCGGGAACCAGCGGCCGACCCCTCGTGGTAATGGACACCGCCGAAGATTGGCAATGGTGGTCCGACGCCTGGCAATTTGTGTTGGACGCAGCCGCAATCGAAAAGGGTGACCGCGCGGTTCTCGCATTTTCTTTCGGGCCGTTTATCGGTTTCTGGAGCGCCTTCGACGCCTTGGTACAACGGGGCGTGATGGCCATTCCAGCCGGTGGGCTCAGCAGTATTGGTCGCTTGCAACTGTTGCGCACGACGGCTGCCGACACCGTTTTCTGTACGCCAAGTTACGCGCTCCACTTGGCCGAAGTTGGTCGTGAACACCAATTGGTTGTCGGCGATCTCCCCATAAAGAAGATCGTGGTCGCCGGCGAACCTGGCGGTAGCGTGCCCGCGATTCGCGAATCGATCGAATCCAGTTGGCAGGCCAAGTTGATTGATCATTGCGGTGCCAGTGAAGTGGGACCATGGGGCTTTAATTCGCCTGATGGAACCGGCCTCTTTATCAATGAACATCATTTTATTGCGGAATTCCGCAGTATCGAACGTGATGCGCCCGCGACCGAAGGAGAATTAAGCGAGTTGGTGCTTTCGTCGCTCGGAAGACTCGGAGCGCCGGTGATTCGTTATCGGACCGGTGATCTGGTTCGCCCCATTTTCCAACACGATTACGACAACACATGGGTCTATCTAAAAGGTGGTGTCCTAGGGCGAGTTGACGACATGCTGATTATCCGAGGCGTCAATATTTTCCCCAGCTCCGTCGAACAAATTCTGCGAAGTTTTCCCGAAGTCGTCGAGTATCGGATGACCGCGTTGAAGCAGGGACATCTGGATTTCTTGAAAATCGAAGTGGAGGATCGTTTGGAGCAGCCACTGCGAATCGCGCAAGAACTGCAAATCCGCTTGAACTTAAAAGTCGAGGTCGCCGCCGTGCCAATTGGGTCTTTGCCTCGATTCGAAATGAAAGGGCGTCGTTTTCAAGACCTGCGACACGCAAACCAGTGACCCAATTTCGGAATCGAAACCCACTCCCAATCCAATCGACGTCGCGAAATGAAAACGCTAAACTTCGATTCTAACCACGCCTTGGTAACCATCCCAAAGTTTGCCAAAACGTGGTCGAACCCGAACACAACCAAGCTTTGGTAAGTTGATTTATACTGACAATAGAGGAGCGACTACATGGTCCGAGTTGGAATTGCTGGCCTCGGCTTTATGGGCTGGATTCATTGGTTGGCCTACAAACGAATTCCTGACATGGAAGTGGTGGCGATTTGTGAAACCGATCCAATCAAGCGAGCAGGGGATTGGCGGAGCATTCAAGGCAATTTCGGTCCGCCAGGCGAAGTTGTGGACTTGTCCCGAGTCTCCGCTTACGACTCGCTGCCTGCGATGTTGGCCAATCCTGATATCGACTTGATTGATATCTGTTTGCCACCTGCCATGCACCATGATGTCGCGATCCAGAGTCTCAACGCGGGCAAGCACGTGTTGAGTGAAAAACCCATGAGCCTGTGGACTGACAAGTGCGATCTGATGGTGGCGGCCGCGCAAGCCAATAAGCGGCAATTGATGGTTGCTCACGTGTTGCCGTTCTTCCCCGAATACGCAGTCGCTCGGCAGGTAATCGCGGAAGGAACCTATGGCAAATTGTTGGGGGGGCGATTCTTACGAGTCATTTCCGACCCGCAGTGGCTAACCGGATTTTACGATCCGAACAAAATTGGCGGCCCCATGTTGGATTTGCATGTGCACGATGCGCATTTAATCTGTCTGTTGTTTGGCCGTCCGAAAGAGGTGATCAGCCGTGGACGAGTCAAAGGCTCGGTCGCAAAGTATTGGAACTCGTTCCTCACCTTCGACGATCCGGATCAAACCGTTTGCGTTACCTCGGGCGTCATTGATCAACAAGGTCGCAGCTTCACACACGGGTTCGAAATCCACTTGGAACGAGCGACTATACATTTCGAATTGGCTGTGATCGACGGCAAAGTCGAAGCCATGCCGCTGAAGATTATCACAGCAAGCCAAGGTGTGATCCGTCCAGAAATGCCCGTCGGCGACGATGTCGCGGGATTTGAGGCCGAACTTCGCGAAGCGCATCGCGCGTTGACTTCGGGACAACCGTCCAAGATCCTGGGTTGCGAATTGGCGCGAGATGCGATCGAGCTCTGCTATCGACAAAGCGAGAGTATTTTCCAAGCCCAAGGAAAATGATTGTGATGGGTTTTGAAACTCAATCAACTCGCATCGTCACGCGTGCGATAGCGGCAATCACCAGAGCGTGGATCACGGTCGCTTCGACGTTTGTGTTCTGGCCACTTGCCGCCCCATTCGCCCAAATCGTCGCCCAAGAGCCCCAACCGGTACAAATCCAGGTGGTGGTTTCCATCCCCGAAGCCACCGCAGACGGTACAACCAACTCGCGGCAAGTGTACCTGTCGGGCAGCCTACCTGTCCTAGGAAATTGGGTGCCCGACGGCCTGCCACTCGAGCGACAATCTGACGGAACTTACCATGGAACGTTTCGAGTCCGTCCGGAAACGGTCGTACAATTTAAAGTGACCCAAGGCCGCTGGGAGACCGTCGAACGCGATGCGGACGGTCGCGATATCGCCAATCGAAGAATCGTTGTCCTGTCACAACCCGATGGGCAACCACAACGGATCGAGGTCCGAGTCGAATCGTGGGCCTCGGAGACAACGGCAACCAAATCCACAGTCGTGGGAAATTTGAGCCAACACGAATTTCGCTCCGAAAAATTGGGCAACGCTCGGACGATCTTTGTCTGGCTGCCGCCGGACTACGCCCAATCGGACACACGTTATCCGGTGCTGTATCTGCACGATGGTCAGAATTTATTCGACCGAGCGACTGCGGCGTTTGGTAACGAATGGCAAGTCGATGAAACGGCGACTGAATTGATCGAAGCGGGCGAAATTCGTCCGCTGATCATCGTGGGCGTGGGCAACAGTGCGGATCGGATCGACGAATACACAATGACCTTTGATGCGAAGCTGAACGCGGGCGGGGCAGGGCAACTTTACCTTTCGTTCTTGACCGACGAACTCAAGCCATGGATCGATCGGAGGTATCGCACCTCCGCCACTCGTCAATCCACTTGGATTGGAGGTTCTTCGTTAGGCGGATTGATTTCGCTGCATGCCTGTGTCGAGCGGCCCGACGTCTTCTCTGGTTGCCTAGCGTTTTCGCCATCTTTGGCCTGGGATCGCGAACAGATATTTGCCACGTTGTCGGAAAAACAACGCTGGCCCGATCACACCTCGTTGTGGTTATCGATGGGCACGTTGGAAGGCGGGAGCGAAGATTCTCAAGCCGCAAATACTCGCCGCACAGCCCGGTTGGCGGAACTTCTGGAAACTCAAGGCCTACAACCGGACGTCAACCTCTGGTATCGCTCCATCGAGGGTGCCCGTCACGATGAACTCTCGTGGGCCAGACAGTTTCCAGCCGCGCTGAAGGCCGTCCAAAATTCGACGCGTTAACATCGATACATGAGTCGAACTGGCCCGCTAGTACACCGGCATTCGAGTCTAGTCTTCGTGCTCACCGTGTCGTGTGGCGCGAGAGAGGAGATTGGTTCTCCACGATATCGACAACTGCGGTACGTGCCCCAATTCCCAATCTCGCTGTTTTGCGCGCGGGTTTGCGTACATCACACCCAAGGCGTACTCAATTGTATACTTAGGATTTCGCCGTTCCACCAACTGGATCTCCTCACCGGCCTGCAACCGTCCTGACTGCAAGACCCTTAGGTACCAACCCGTCCGACGTTGGTCTTGCACCTCTTGGGCAAGCCGGTCGATTGACCAACGACGAGAGAGTTTCCAACAGGGTTGGCGGGGCTGAGAGATTTCCAGCAGGCAGCTTCCCACTTGCCAGACGTCGCCAATGCAACAAGTAGACTCATCGAAGCCAGAGACCGTCAAATTTTCGCCGAACCCACCAGCGCTGAAACCATGTTCGGGATACCGTGATTGCCAGTAGGCGTAATGCGAAACACCGTACGCCAGAACCGCTTTGTCCGGTCCGCCGTGATGCACGAGATCCGATTGTTCGTCACCGATCAAACCGTTTTCCACAACGGAAACTGGGCCCGTTACGACGACTTTGATAATGGCTGACTGCCATGGTTTGCCAGAATCGCTCGCGGGATCAAAACACTGCGAGCGCCCCACTTGAATCGATTCGATCGTACCAGACATGACAACTTTAGGATCGCGAGATCCGCACCAAAATGGAAGCAAAACCATTTGCCGTCGATCAACCGGTCACGCATTGCCCGAATGTACTTTCGCCGCCCGTATCTTGAGCCGATCCGCAGTGACTCGCTCGTCAGCGAAGCAAACCACCAAGCTGGCGTGACAAAAACCGACTTGCGAGATCATAACTTCCTTCCCCTCAAGCTTCAATAAATCCAATAAATGCCCATTGGTTAATTTTGATTCGCTGTTCTCCACGCGGAGCTTTGACAAAACGACTTGTCGCCCAGCGACTCTCGAGTCGTCCGGTGTTGCCGCAGGCGGATTCACCCTAGAATTCGATGGTCCAAGAATCGTTTGAAATTCTCGGCGGACTCACCCCAACAGGAAGCGATGATCGTGGCTTTAACAAACTCCCATGGGCGAATTTACGTTTTGAAGCTCGTTTCTTACCTACTGCTGTTCGTGGCGGCTGCCGGAATCCGTTCGTTGACGGCTGATGAACCCAACGACCAAACCGCCGACGAGTATGGCACCCACGGCTTTGCGCCATCCGGCGACATACGGATCCATTACGTCACCAAAGGTGAAGGGCCCTTGGTCGTGATGATTCATGGCTTTCCCGACTATTGGTACACATGGCGAAACCAAATCCCTGCCCTGGCCGAAAAGTTTCAAGTCGTGGCCATCGACCAACGTGGCTTCAACGAAAGCGATCAACCGGTCGGAGTCGAAAACTATACGCTGGATAAATTGGTGGGCGACGTCAAAAGTGTGATCCAGCATTTCAAACGCGAGCAGGCAATCATTGTCGGTCATGATTGGGGCGGGATGGTCGCGTGGCAATTTGCGATGACGCATCCGGAGATGACCGAGCGTTTGGTCATTTTGAATCTACCGCATCCCAACGGTCTACAACGTGAATTGGCTAACAATCCGCAACAACGCGAGAACAGCGCCTACGCTCGATTCTTTCAAACGGACAACGCCGCCTCATTGGTCACGCCGGAAGTCCTGGTCACTTGGGTCAAAGACCCGGACGCCCGCCAAAAGCATCTGGCGGCCATGCAGCGTTCGTCCATGGAAGGGATGTTGAACTACTACAAAGCCAACTATCCCCGCGAACCCTACACAGCACCAACGGAGGACGGCCCGAAAGTCCAATGTTCGGTCCTCATGATTCACGGACTTAAGGACCAAGCTCTTCTTCCAGGAGCACTTAACGATACGTGGCAATGGCTGGAGAAAGACCTCACACTGGTCACCGTGCCCGACGCCGACCACTTCGTCCAACACGACGCCCCGGAGTTGGTCACCAAATCGATCCTGAGTTGGCTAACTCGTTGACGACGGTGACGCGATAACTGCTCAACATTCCAAAGACTTGAGCCTCGAAACCGTCAGCCCGCTTGGGGAATCGGGCATCGTGATGCACCATCAGCTTGGCGGGCGATGAGTGGACACTTTTTGCTGAAAGCCACCGGTTCAACCCCTCGAATTCGTAGTCGTTCTCCATGGCAAGATCCTGGCGCTCACCAATGTCGTCAACGTCGAGTTCGAGAACGATGGACTCGCGGGGCAAGTCGACCTAAGCCGTATCGGCGCTCAGCCAGAAATCCGCGAAAAACCATAAGAATTCGCGTCACTCGGAACTTTTCGAAAGAATTTTGGCCGCAGATATGGGCGGGTTACGATCAGGTCAGCTTGAGGTTGGTGTCGAGGTTCGCTGCCAACCTACGCCTGACTCCCCCGTGTTGGGGCTATTGCCCAAAGTTTTTCCCGGAAAGGAACTGTCGATGACCCGACCAGTTCGAAACGCTCGCTTTTTCCTCGTTCTATTGTGTTTTTTGAGTGCCATGCCTTCTTCAAGTCGAGCCGATTTTGTCGAAATGGCAGCCAACGCGGACGCCCGCGTTCTCAGTGTTTTCCCAAGCAACAATGACAATTCGACATTTCTTAGCCTCTACAACCAAACAGGTAATGTGCAACGAATCTATCTTGATTTCGACTTGACCAGCCAAGCGGGTCAAACCGTTACGGGAGATGGCGTCATTCGACTCATTGCCAACCCAACGGTTAGTGGCAACGCTTTGCTCAATGGGCAACTGTTCTTGGCTGCCGCGGCTTGGAGTGAGTCCACAGTGACGTGGAACAATCAACCTGGCGCCACAGGCTTGGCGTTGTCGACGACGCAAGGAAACTTTGCACTTAACGATTCCGTCAATTGGACCGTGCCTCAGGCGGTACTTCAATCTTGGATCGATAGTCCCTTGGATAATCATGGCGTCGTCCTGATGTCTGACTTCGGTAGCACTTTGCATTTCCGTTCCAAGGAATTTAGCCTTGGCTCTAGTGCTCCCCGATTGTCGTTTAACACAGTGCCTGAACCTACATTCAGCGTGATTCCAATGCTGTTGCTTGGTTGGCTGGGGATGGCCCGTCGCAGGGCCACGCAACTCGACCGTCGCTGCCAATCGTAACGACTTCCATCGTCGGTTCATGGCACCAGCCGGGCGCGTGTGTATGCCAAACGCGACTGGCTGGTCTTCAAACTAAACTCCCGTCGAGGAGTGAACGTTGCCCATGACGGCATCGTTATTGTCACACATAATGGCAAACCTGTCATCGAAGAGAATGAGGATGGCTTCTACGAAGATATAACCCACGCGCGGACAAGCCTAATTTGCCGCAAAGAACTAGGAGGGTACGGGAAAGGCAAAGGAATGGTTTGAAGAGGAATAAGAAATTTAAATTCAGAGATCGACCGTGCAAACTGGAGAGTGAAAAATTATAAAGTGGCCGCACGGACTCCTTTGGCATCAATCGATTCCCCTGCCAACCATTCCACGGCTATCCATTCCTCTGCCAAACATTCCTCGGCCATCCGCTCGGCTACCTACCATTCCCCTGCCAACCATTTCTTTGCCAACCATTCCCCAGCCAACCATTCATTTGCCAACCATTCCTCGGCGCTGGGCTCGCGTTTGGTTGAAGTTCAACTCTTGAGCCGTTAGACTGGTGTCGGGTCGTCTGTGTTTCATACACATAGCGATCTTTGTTGCTTCGATTGACGTCCGCCTCCAAATGCTGGGAGCATTTTCATGAACAAAACATTTCGTTGGGTAATGGCGGCAACTGCCGGTGTGATCCTGTTATCGCACGTCGAGTCGCCGAAAACGTTGGCCGCTTGTTATCAAGAAGACGCCAACAAAGCCGCTGACACGAAAACAGCGGATGATCCCATTACTTTGGCGTCCATTCGGGGCTTGGTCATGGCCAATGAACTGGACAAGGCGTTGGCCGACTTGAAACTAGCCAGTGAGGCGCAGCCGGATCAACCGTGGTTGTCGAGTGCTCGTTCGCTATTGGCATCCGCGTTACAACGCAGCAATCGAGCTGCCGAGGCGATCGAGTTGTTACAACTAACCTACGAGCAAACGATCCAAAACTCCGCCGTAGTCAACTCGCTCTCGGTGTTGTATTCGACAACGACCCAATTGGACGCCTTGCTTCGTCAAGCTGGAAAGACATCCGAGAGTGATGCCTTGTTCACCAGGACGCTGGAAGCCTTAAAGGCGGAGCAAACAGCGGCGGGAGAAGCAAACACGAATTCGCCGTTACTGATGAACCTGTATATGTGGCGATCCAGATCCGTCACGCGGCAGCAGGCGGAAACTTGGTTGTCCGAGGAATTGGCTCGAGTCGAAAGCTTGTACAAGAATTCCCCTGACAATACATTTGCGATTACCGCTTATTTGAATGCATTAACAGCTCAAACCTTTCCCCCATTCGCCGCTGGAACAATTAACGAGGAATCGTTCCAACACTTGGTGGATGTCGCGACCGCTGCGATGACGAAGTTCCCAGACTCCGCCCCTGTATTTGAAGCCTATTCCAAATCCATGACCAATGTCATCAGCAATTTGATGCGTGATGAACCACAGCGAGCCTCGGAAGTCTTGAGTCAGGCAAAGACTTTGATGACTCAAGCGAAGGAGAAACTAGCGACGCCGGCGATTGCCGATCGCGCGCTGCAATCCCTCACATCGTTGGAATCGCGAATTGCTTCGGCTCTGAAACAGTTGGCCATGATCGGGACTCCTGCCCCGGCGTTGGATGCATTGACGTGGGCCAACGGGTCACCTACTTCGTTGCCCGACCTTAAAGGCAAAGTCGTTCTTTTGGACTTCTGGGCCGTATGGTGCGGGCCATGCATTGCCACGTTTCCACATTTGCAAGAATGGCATGACCAATACCACAGCCAAGGATTGGAGATCATTGGAGTCACTCGCCAGTACAACTACTCCTGGGACGATGAAACCAAACGTGCTGCCAAAGCGGAAGCCGAAGTGGCTCTGGACGACGAAATGAAGATGCTCGAAAAATTCATCCAGCATCATGAACTTCGACATGCGACGATGGTCACTCCAAAAGAAAGCTCCATGCAACGGGACTATGGGGTTACTGGAATTCCCCACGCGGTTTTGATCGACAAGAACGGCCTGGTCCGCATGATCAAAGTCGGTTCTGGGCCGGCCAACGCGGAAGCCTTGCACAAGATGATCGAACAGTTGTTGGCGGAGTAGGCTCGGTCCGCAAATCTTGTT
>JAEUIP010000169.1 GCA_016795075.1 Planctomycetaceae bacterium
GAACATACGCAGACAACGCCAAATGCCAACCCGACAACCAACCTTACCTCGTGCCAATATCGCAACATTTTATTCTTCCTAGAATCAATTCTGCCAACAACGCTCGCCTCGCGCAGACCAACCGGTACCCCCAAGTGTACTTGAATTCCAAATGGATTGCACCACTCCACGAACAACATGGAAACCAACTAACTATCGTTCGGTGTCGCTCGAAACATGAACACTCGTAGCGACTCGCCAATCGTTCACGAATCTCCTCCAGGAGGAGAACGACGCTTCCCCGCGATTATACGCTCAGTGGCAGGGAGGCTAGGAGGCTAGGGCCAGCCGAGACATGTCCACCAACGGTCATTTTTGCAGGTATTTTGACGTACCTTCACTGCTTAGAACCTCCCCAAATAGGGCCTGATTCTTTGGAGGCGAATCGATTTTCTAACTTAAGTACGAGGCTCGCCGGAGAGGGGCTAACCGCTTTCGCGATAGGCTCTTACTCTTACTGACTTGAGCCAGCCAGTATCGGGGTATAGAATTAATCGACGTCCTAACAACAAAGTGGAGGCCATGTAATGCTCACGACGGAAACCAAATCTGTAATTTTGCGAGCGAAGCAAATTTACGCTGAACGTTTGCAGTCCAAGTTGGAGACTTCCCACATGAACCGTTTCGTCTCGATTGAACCTGAGTCGGGCGAACATTTCTTGGGAGACACTTTTGACGAAGCCGTCCGACTTGCTAGACAGAAGTTTCCGACTCGGTTGTCGCATACGATTCGAGTCGGACACGGTCCGGCATTTCACATCGGAGTACTTCAATCGTGAATGGTCTCGTTGATGATCAACTTCGTGCGTTAATTTCCTTGCCGATCGGAAGCGGAAAAGATGGCCAAAGAAAGGAAATAACTTTTTGGATTGACACGGCGTTCAATGGTAGTTTGGTCATTCCAAACCACCTCATTTCGGAACTTCAACTCAAGAAAGAGTCTTCAACGGAGGCAATTCTTGCGGACGGTAGCTTGGTCGAATTAGAGACTTTTGCATGTTTCTTTTCTTGGTTTGGCAAGCAGTACGAAACCCAGGTCATTGCCAATGACGGGTAGTACGCGTTGTTGGGAACTTCTCTGTTGAATGGCCACCGCTTGTTAATCGACTACACAGACCGCGTCGTCGAGTTATTGTAATGAAATCGCTCTAGATTTGTTCAGCTTCATATCCCACCACAAAGCCATTGATTGCTGCCGCAATTCGGATCGCTTCATGCACTTGCGCTTCTGAAAAGCCTTCTTTTCGCAAACTAGCTTCATGGGACTTGAGACAAGCTTCACAACCGGCCAAGGCCGCGCAGGCCATCGAGCACAACTCGAACAAACCTTTGTCCGTCGCGGGCTTGACCATGCGGTTCATACGCAGACTGGCGCGCATGGTTTCATAGGCCGGCATGTTGAGTTGGTGCTTCGACCGATAATACACTGTGTTCATCGCCATGATCGCCGCAGCTGCTTTCGCGTCTTCAATATGAGCGGCATCCAATAGATGACCAGCGTCCGCGATCATCGCATCACTCAATGTGCGGTTCCGGAGGAAAAACGCGGCACAAAGTCCAACCGTCCACCGTTGCTGTTCGGTCAAGCCATCGCCACCCAAAACGCTGGTCAAGTTCAACCGCATGTCTTTGGTCGCTTCGGACAAAACGCTTCGCAATTTTTCTAAGTTTTCCATCTTTGATTCGTTTCAAGATTTAAGTTTCTGATTGAAATAAACGGGCCGCAACGAACCGTTTTCTAGTTGAGTCCCTGACAACCATTCATTCCACACTGCGGACGACCGCACATGCCTCCCGACATGGGCTGGGGATCACCACCCCCAGATCCCGGCGAGGCGACCACACTCAATCGACGCTCCAGTTTTTTGGACTCGCATTTGGGGCATTCGGGTTTTTCACTACCACGCACCAAGACCTCAAATTCGGCTTGGCAACTTTGGCAACGATACTCGTAAATCGGCATATTCAAATTCCAAAAAAATCATCGAGGAAAAATCCATCCACTCATTCAAGGGCTGCTGGTTGCCTGCGGATGGCAAAGCCGTTCTGCGGATGTACCGAACCCCGTTCGTCAACGTCCAGTGACCAAGTTCCTAGCTCACTGTATTCGTCTCATTGATCTATCTCGACCGTCGTGTTCGGTATTCCAGCGACCTGTCCCAGCCGGCGCATTTTAGAATTGTTTGGGTTGTTTCGTCAATCGATGAACACTCGGGCGCGAGTCACTCGAGTTAAGCCGCCTGGCGCAAATTCTGCTAAGATACCAGTTCGGATATTCTTCCCGCGAAGTTGATGCGAAGCCAACTCGCTGGGTCGAACATGAATCGAAGTATTTGAACCTTGAGAATCCTGTCATGCCATTGATCCTACGCATTGCGGCCATTTTGGCGATCTTATTCTGGCCCAACCCCATTCACGCGCAATGGAAAGCGGGGCTGGAGCGAGAAAACATCACTCCAGCCGAACCACTATGGATGGCCGGATATGCGGCAAGGACTCGGCCAGTGGAAGGTAAACTGCACGATCTGTGGGCCAAGGCCCTGGTCTTGGAAGATGAGCTGGGCGGCCGAGTGTTGCTGATCACCCTCGACTTGTTGGGCCTGGACCGGGATTTTACCACTCGATTGACCAAGCGACTCGAGTCCGAAGCCGGTTGGGAACGTGCGCGAGTGGCCGTGTGTTGTTCGCACACGCACAGCGGTCCCGTCGTGGGCACGCTGTTGTTAGGCATGTATCCGCTGGACGGTCAACAGCAGCAGTGGATACAAGCTTACACGCTTGACCTAGAAGATCGACTTGTGCAGCTGGCCAAACGCGCCGCCGAGAAACTGGAGCCGATGCAAGTTGGCTGGGCTACTGGACACTGCTCGATCGCCGTGAATCGACGCAACAATCCCGAACCAGAAGTGCCCGCTCGGCGAAACGCTGGTCAATTAGTGGGCCCTGTAGATCACGACGTACCGATCCTGGTACTGCGCGACTCGCAGAACACTGTTCGTGGCGTGGTCTTTGGGTACGCCTGCCATGCGACGACGCTTAACGACCAAATGTGGTGTGGCGATTGGCCAGGGTTTGCTCAGTTGGACCTAGAGTCCAAGTTCCCGCACTGCCAAGCGATGTTTTTCGCTGGATGTGGTGGCGACCAGAACCCCTTGCCACGCCGAGTTTTGGAATTGGCTCAAGACTACGGTCGCTCCATGGCCGACTCGGTAAAAGCCGCGATCGAAACCGCAGTCTATCCAATTCATGGTCCCTTGAGTGTGGCTCAAGAAGACATTCCACTGGCATTTGCCAATGTGCCCACCGTCGCGGCGTTGCAAGAAATCGTTGCCGCAGCCGAACATGAGCAGGAACCCAAACCAAGTCGCTATGAAGTCGCACGAGCGGTCTTGCTTCTAGAGCAAGCCGAAACCCGAGGCCAAATCGCAACGGAGTATCCCTACGGAATTCAGACTTGGCAATTAGGCGACGGACCAAGTTGGGTGTTCCTCTCCGGTGAAGTGGTGGTCGATTATGCCGTGCGAATCAAACGAGAAGAGGACGAGGAAAAAACTTGGGTCGCGGCTTATGCCAACGACGTCATGGGATACATCCCGTCCGAACGAGTCCTCGCGGAAGGCGGTTATGAAGGCGGCGCGGCAATGGTCTATTACGGCTTGCCCAGTCCCTGGCAGGCGGGACTCGAAAACAAGATCTGCGAGACCGCCAGCCAGCAAATCCTGGCGGTCAAGAAACAACGCAATGAACTGGCCCAGCAACTTCTGGTGCCGTCCGGCTACGATCACCAACGGCTACTCTACGCCTTGGATGAGGACGGGCATGAAACGCCCATCACTTCGCCCGACCAATGGGAAAAACGCCGCGCAGCGATTCTAACTGGGATGCAACAAATGATGGGCTCACTACCCGACCGCTCGGTGCTTTGTCCCTTGGATGTGCAAGAATTGCAAAGAGAGAGGTTCGAGAACTACACGCGGGTTCACTTGACTTACGCGGCCGAACCCGGCAGCCGCGTGCCTGCGCACTTGTATTTACCTGACACGCCGCGCCTTCAACCTCGAGCCCCCGCAGTATTGGCTCTGCACCAAACTTCCGATTTAGGAAAACTGGACGTGGGTATCGACGGCAAACCGGATCGAACTTACGCCCACGAACTGGCAATGTTGGGCTACATCGTGTTGGCACCCGACTATCCGACGTTTGGCGACTTACGCGAGTACGATTTTGATTCGGACCGTTACGTCAGTGGCACGATGACTGGCGTTTTTAATCACATGCGAGCGATCGACCTGTTGTGCCAGCGCGAGGACGTGGACGCCAATCGGCTGGGTGTGATCGGCCATTCTCTTGGTGGTCACAATGCCATGTTCGTGGCCGCGTTTGACCCTCGATTGAAAGTCATTGTGACCAGCTGTGGTTGGACGCCGTTTCATCATTATTATGGCGGAACGAAACTGGATAATTGGGCTCAAGAACGCTACATGCCGTGGATGCGTGACGTCTTTCAAAGTGATCCCGATCAAGTCCCGTTCGACTTTTATGAGGTCGTCGCCGCATTAGCCCCGCGAACGTTTTATTCGTGTTCGCCGGTCAACGACGAGAACTTTGAAGTCGCCGGTGTCCGCAAAGTCGAAACCGCCGCCCGCGATGTCTATTCGCTATTCAACGCCAAGGACGAACTGATCATCCGTTACCCAGAAACCGGCCACACGTTCCCGGAAGCGAATCGAAAGGAAGCCTATGAAGTAATCGATCGAGTCATCGGCCGCGAGTGAACGTTTGACATTGATTCGGGATATTCATGCAAGATCGATGCAAGCAGACTTGGTTAACCGCATGGCCAGAGCCAATTTGGCAAAATCCAACTCGACGCCAACGCACAGTTCGAACCGCCAAATTTGTGGCGGCCAGCGTTTTCGCGGAGAACGGCGATGATTTTTCGGCCTATTTGCCGTGTGAGTCGGCAGCGATGGAGCTGGCAGAAAAACGGCGCGCAGTAGGATTGTCCCGTTCGCTTCACTCGTGAACTAGGCGGCGGCTTTTTGGGTTTTGAGGCCGCGGTCTAGGAACAGGGGATTGAAATTGTCGCGGCGGACGGCCCCACGAGCTTGAAAGTCTCGCAAGGCGATTTCAAAATCTTCTCGATAACGAAAACAGTGATCGATGCACCGTTCTAACTCTTGGCAAGCCAATTCGTAGACGGGTAAATCGTCCGCCAATTGTTCGCGGAGCAACTCCGTTGTTTCTTGGTCCAGTTCTTGAGTCCGCTCGGCTTGGTTCACTCGGACGTAAGACAGGTCACGGAACGTTTCCGGAAACATCGTCTCCAAACACACGGCCGCTTCATCGAATCGCTCGACGGGGAACAAGAACGCTCGGTTGGTGGCCAAAGCCTGCTCCACCACGCTCATGTCATCCAACGCCCGACCCTGGTTCAGGAAGCAAAGTTGGCTACGCACATGGGGTTCGACGTGGCCTTGAATCAATTCGTACTCCATGAACTCACGGAAATCGCTAGCCGTTTTCGCCGCGCATTCGATGTCGGCGTTCCGATGATAAAAGTACCGAGAAATATAGCGATCGACTGGGTCGCGGACAAACGCGTAGGCATGAACGGCGGCCTCGGGAAAATCGTAAGGCAGGTCCAACGACAATTTGTGGTCGGACATGCAGCGGAGCCAGGGCTGGGACTTGGCGATTTCCCAAACGTCCTGCCGAGTGTACTGTTTTGACTCCAAGAGTGACACGGAATTGTAGTATCCTTTGCCGAAGTTCCGGTTCATCAGTTGGCGCAAAGTCGACCCACCCGCCTTGGGCACATGGACGTGAAACCATAAATCGTGCATGTCGAACTCCTTAACAACAATCGCCGACCTCCGCGGTCCTTCAACTAGCCTCATACCAAGAAATGCCACTTCAAAGCAAGATGAAACTTCGACTCGATGTTAAAATAGGCAACCTCTGATCGATCCGCTGGCGATTGGTGAAAGGCGATGACCTCCAACAGCTTCAAAAACGCCGCAGATTGTCGGATCCGAACATACCGACCGATTACATCTGTGCAGCGGAGCAGTTTGATAAGTTGATCGTTTGAGAGAATATCCCCGCACTTGGAAATGATTCCGCCCCAAGTCTATGCCAAGCGGAAGTTGTCGGCACCGGGCTGGCGAATTTCGTTTTCGGGGTGAAAAAACATCAACGAGCGTTTCGAAATTTTGGTGGAGTTTCGGAATTTGCTGAAGGTGACAGACTCTTCAATCGGTACTCGTAACTAAACGCACCCAACAACTGTCCCGAATCGACTTGATGGCAATCTGTGCATTGATCGATCGCACGCAGAGCACCAACCATTCTTAAGACTTCACTGTTCGCGTCAATCACCAAAGTTTCTCCACTTGTCAATCGTTCAAGACTTCGTGACTCGAATCGCGTTAACTCTCGAGTTGGTATCACCCCAGCCGCAATCGTTTCCATATTTGGCAAGATATTAGTCACATATACAATCGGCGTCTCATGAAGCAACATGCCGATCAATTCTAGTTTTTCCAATTCAAATTGCTGCGTTAATCGAACCGACTCCGGTGCGTTGTACATGCTATGAGGTTTGAAACCAACATAGTGCTTCTGGTCCTCCGTCAACAAACCAAGAGTCGATCGATCGAAAAAATCGCGATAGGCAAACGCATGGGCAAAGGACGGTGATACTCCTTCTCGAGCCAACATACGTTTGGGATTGTAGCGAATAATTTTTGGATTCATTCGCATACCACCGAATCCGGGAGATCGGACGAACCGTTCAAATTGAGCGTCGTGCACCAACTTCAATTGACTCATCGGAGTATTCAAATCAAGTTTCAAGTTTTCGTCAAAGTACAAGTTCAACTGATTCTGAAACTCAATGGTTTCCTGGGGAAGATCGCCCGAAACGCGGTTCGGCCGTTGAAGCCGAGCGATTCTCCGCGAGACATCAACCATGGGATACTCGGCTCGCATTTCCTGCAGCCTCTGTAGTTCAAACGTCGGCCATTGGTGCATCGAAAACGAGTAAACTCCAACCGTTAACAGCATGGAGATAGAAGCCAACGCACTCCCTACGCAAACGTTATTCAAATGGGGCCACAGGCGTCGAAACGCGTAAAGTACAGATACAAAACAAATACTCGCCCAGAGGCAACCAAAAAATCGCGGAGCAAATACGATCGCAAATACGAAAAATGACGCGATCAACAGGATGAGGATTCTCGAAACAAACCGAGCGCCACTCGCCGAAAAAAGCCAATTCAACGGCAGAAACATGAGAAAATAAAATAGTCCGGTTATGACGAACCCCACCGACCATAAATCGTTTAGAGGCAATCGGACTCGCGAAACACTGTCGATCCATAAATTGGCTACTGCGAAACAAGCCAATGGTCCCATCATCCAAATCAACATGGTTGACAACGACCACCCAGTCACCCGCTGACTTGATTCGTCTGTTGCATCGGGTCGATCAACAGTTAAGACTTCGGGCGATTCTTGATCAGGCAATTGGTCGTTGGACATGATCAGTCTCCTCGACACGCAAACTCACGTCTTGCGACTTGTGACTCTCTCAATGGCCGTTTCGACATCGACCGCGACCCAATGGCCGTTGGGCGCTTGTTCGACCAATTTGAAGTCGCGGAGCTTGCGGAGGGCATCGGCGACCTCAAAGTCGATTTCGCGTTTGAGTAATTTTCGCAGGCACCCCTGCGCTTGGCAATCCAATTCTTCCGACGACCAACCATTTGGACCCGCGTATTGCCACAGCAAAAAGTAACTCAAGAACAACTCCCGCAGTTCCTGCTCCTTCGCATCTTCCATGATTTGGAACAGCACGGCTCCATTATTGCCTAAATTCCTCAAGTACAAATTGTTGGTCAACAGCCCTTGGTGTTCCCGCGTCGTTCGATTGTGCGACAACCAATACTTCACAAAGTAGAACGTCAGGGCCAAAACCCCGGCAACCGTCCAACCAGTAAAATTCAGGCCATCGCCCTTGGCGTTCAAGGCCCAATCGGCGAACCATGTGCTTCCGCCAATCCATTTCAAGATCGAAGTTAACGCGACAAAACGAATAAACAGCGTAATCCGCGGTCCCCAGATCACCAGTGTCTTGGCCAATCGCATCCCGGCAAAAATTCCGCCGATCGCGGGAAAAAGCACCTTGCCACGGTCCGCCCACGAGAACTGGACGCGCGAGCCCGGCATCATCATGTCGACTTCCGTCTCCGGCATGTCTTTGAAGATTTTCAGATAGATACTGTCGGCGTCGAATTGCGGCCCCAATTTATGGGTCGACTTCATACGAAAAATCAAGACGACTCGTTTGTAGACATCAATCCAACGGGATTCTTTCCGCCATGGAGTCCACCACATACGTCGAAAAAGTCGCCGAGGTTTGATCCCGCGAACGTACACTTGCAACAAGTCGAAATTCTTGAAGTCGACGGAATATCGCACCCCCCAGCCCGTTGCCGTGCGCAGCGACTCCTCGATTTCTTCCTGCGTTAGGCGAAGGTAGTTCGCGGTTTTTAGAAGCTCCGCAACCTGTTGCGCAAACCGTTCGCCCCGCATCGCCAGAACCCCGGCCCCTTCGCGGTGGTGGTAGACCAATTCCTGATCTGGATCAAACGCGGCGTAATCCTCCAAATAATCTTCTAGTTGGAAAATCGTGGAGCGATGAAAGTGGGCGGTCAGCAAATCCGCCAGCATTTGAAACTGCTGGATGTGTTGGGCGGAAAGCCCACGCTGCCGAGACAGCAACCGGACCAATTGTGCCGCGCGAATCGGAATGAAGTGTTCCAACACGGCCGGCGAATCGATGGTCATCACATCGCCTTCCGTGTTGACTTTCTTCAGAGACACCTTCGCAGGACCACCCTATCGATCGGCAAACTATTCTTCCGGAGTCGCCTTGGTACGGTCCCAAAACGCCACCGCAAATACCACGAATACAATCGCCGCCATGATCGCTGGTGAAATCCAGAAATTCTTCCATTGAGCCATGGTGTCGGCCAACAATTCAGGGTTGAGATCTTGAGGAAGTTTTTGAGAAAACATCATCGAAAGAGACTCTAAAAAGCTCGGTTTATCAGAAAGCAATGAAACCAATTCATCCTTGTTAGTTACTTTGCTCACATCAAAGCCTTGCGCTCCTGCCAAGGATTTGATGTCGACAAATGCCTTTTCCATGAACTGTGATTGGTTTGAAAAAAGCGTTACTAATTGTTCCTTACTAGTTGTCGCAGCAACTTCCAAACCCTGGCGTTCTCCAACGTCTCGTAGCTCTTGTAACGGCAATCGCTCGACCACGTCAGTGATTCCACGAACGGTTTTCAGCGATTCCGAATACGCATCCGACCGACTGACTTGCTCGCCGTATTGTCCAAACGTCAAATTCAAGGGCAGACCAAACAAGTTCCCGCCCGCCATGATTCGGTAGCCAAAGAACATGCCGACGCCTTGCGTTAAGAACACCAGCAACCCTTGTGCTTGACCACGAATCTCCGTCGGAGCTTTCTTGTCCGTATAGATGAAGCCCGTCACAAAGAAGAAGTCGTAACAGACACCGTGCAGGACCACACCGGCCAACAGCATCCATGTCACTTGGGCAGGGGCGCCATAGGCAAACAGGATGTAACGGATCACCCACGCAGCAATGCCGACCAAAATCATGTTCTTGACGCCCAACTTTCTAAAGAAGAACGGGATCAAAAGCATAAAGAAGATTTCGGACATCTGCCCGATCGTCATCGTCGAACCGGACTGAACGAAACCCGTATGCGCCAAATAACTTCCGGTCGACCCGTAATAAAACGCCAAAGGCACGCACACCAAAGTCGAACACACCGCGAAGACGAAGAAATTCCAGTTTGCCATCAACTTGAAGGCGTCGACCATAAACAGCGACCGAATATCCATTGGCTTGCCCTTAAGCGGAGGCGGCGTATTGGGCAAGAAAAAACAGAATACACCCAACACCAGCGAACTATAGGCACACAACGAAAAGATCTTGAACTCGGACGACCAACCTTGAATGCCAACGAACAAACCAGCCGCAATCCAACCAATCGTCCCCCACACCCGAATCTTCGGAAATTGTTCCTGATTCTTGATATGAGTAAACGCGATCGTGTTGCCCAAACCCAGTGTTGGCATGTAGCAAAGCAAATGCCCCAGGATCAGCCAAACCAAAAGTTTGGCAGAGCTATTATCCGCCAGTTGCAGCGCTTTGAATTTTTCATCGAATTCTTTGGCGGGTAAGTTCAACGCTTTAAGTTTCTCAGCCGATTCTGTGGCAAACGCTGCGGCCGAATCAGCAACCCCCGTGATGAACAACATCAAGACGCCACCAATCAGCATCAACATGCCCATCACTTTTTCGGAAGCAAAATATCGATCCGCAATCAAACCGAGAAACAATGGAGCAAAGATCGCCGCGATCGGAGCGGCTTCGTATGCGGCCCCGGTAAAAGCCGACAGGGAATAGTTACTTAGCGCCGCACTTAAGGTCGAAAACCACGTTCCCCACGTAAAAAACTGGAGAAACATCATGACGGACAACAACGGGACAATCAGGCCCGAGCTGGACTTCGACGGATTACTCACTGCAAATTCCTTTTACAATACGGAACGTGAAAACTCAACTCGGCGACCTAAATCATGATTCTATTCCAGCCGCACTAGCCAATGCGGCTCAAGCGGCGGACCGGTTCGGAAGTCGACTAGCCACGCAAGTATTCAAACCCGGCGCGTGGTTGACGAGCAAAAAACGCGGCAGCTTGCGGATCACCGACGATTTGTTCGGCTTTGGGATCCCATTGAATCTTGCGACCCAATCGAGCGGCGATGGCCGCCAAGTGGCAGGTGTTCATGATCTGAACATGGGAAAACACGTCGCTAACCGGTAATCCACCTTCGGCAATCGAGCGATAGAAATTGGCTTTGTGGCCTTCGAATGGCTTGCCTTTGTAGAGCTGCGACAATTCTTCGTCACCAAACTTGCCATCATCCCATTTTTCTTGGATTGGCGTGCCGGTGATCTTGCCGCGATTAACGAACAGACGTCCTTTACTGCCCTCGAACAACACACCGTTGTCGCCACGACTGGTGATGACCATCTCCGTGCCACTGGCGAATCGACAACTGACCGCAAAGTCATGCGACGTGTTGTAGCTGTCCAGCACCGTGGCGTACCCATCCTTGTACTCGACCGGATGTTTCGCGTCGGTGCCATCGATGCTGATGGGTCCTTGGCCGGGGCCATTTTCGTTCAGCGCCCATTGGGCGATGTCGACATGGTGAGCGCCCCAGTCCGTAAACTTGCCGCCGGAATATTCGTACCACCAGCGGAATTCGTAGTGGCAACGACGTTCACGGTATTCGTGAGCCGGGGCCGGTCCTTGCCAAGCTTCCCAATCCAAGTGGGCCGGGACATCAGCGACCGGGAACGGGCCACCGGTCGGACTGCCGTCAATGCCCACGGTCACCTTCTTGATGTCTCCCAACAGTCCCTTTTGCACCATGTTCACCGCACGCAAGAATCGATCGCGATCACTGCGTTGCTGCGTACCGATCAGAAAAACGCGGTCCGAATACTTTTGACACGCCGCGCGGATCAGTTGATTTTCTTCCAAGGTGAGCGACAAGGGTTTTTGACAAAAAACATGCTTGCCTGCGGCCAAAGCCTCGAGTGCAATTTTGACGTGCCAATGATCGGGCGTGACGATACTGACCACGTCAATATCCTGACGTTCCAAAACCTTGCGGTAGTCGCCATAGATGTCGGCCTTGCCTTTGCCGATCTGGTCGTGATTGGCCGCTCGTTCGGCATGATTCCGATCGACATCACACACGGCCAAGATATCACCAAAGTTCGCATGATCTTGCGCATCACCGGTTCCCATACTACCCGTACCAATGCAACCAATACGAGGTCGATCATTCTTGGATCGATTCGCGTACGCTGGAGTGCTCCAAGCGTAATACGGAATCACGGTAGCGGCCGTCGCCACCGATGTTTGTTGAATAAAATGACGACGGGTCAGTGATTTT